>NZ_SOGE01000011.1:0-29911 GCF_004402575.1 Cryobacterium sp. TMT2-4
GAAGAACGTGCCCAGGGTGGCCTTGTCCTGGCCGGGTGCGGCCCAGACCAGGCGCCCTGAATCGTGGTCGACGACCACAGTCAAGAACTTCCGGCCGCGTTTGTAGGAGATCTCATCGATCCCGATCCGGGTGAGCCCGGCGAAGGGATCATGGAGCTCTTCCGTGTCGGCCCACACCCGGGTGATGATCGCCCCGACCGTCCGCCATGCGATCCGCATCAACTGAGTTGCCGCGGTTTTCGAGGTTTGAGTGGCCAGCCACGCGACATATGAATCGAAGTGGCGGGTGTGGCCGGCCTGGTGCCTGGCCCATGGCACTGCGGCCACGATCACACCGTGCTCCCGGCACGACACCCGCGGGGCATCCGCCTCCAGAAAGACCCGGGTCGAGCCGAAATCCAATCCCCGCCACCGGCGGCGCCCCGCCCCCTCGTCGTAGCGCGGGCAGCGCTTCTGGCAGCTCCCGCACCGGTTCCGCATCGACCTGGTCAGTCGCACCGACGCAACAAAAACGCCCGCTACGAGGTCGAGATCAACGTCCCCGACCACTGTCTTGTCGACACCGAGCAAAGTCCGCCATATTGTTAGAGACCGCACGCCGTTTTCCCGCCTATAAAGTTTCTTTCCTTTGACAGTCAGAAACCTAGACAGGAAGCGGCGTGCGGCCGTTAAGGCGCTCCGAAACACCCACGGATACAGCAGGGGAGCCAAAATCTCCGTCAAATTCGTTCGGGACGCAGGCCGGAGCACCGAGCCGGTTGGACCCGGCAGCGGTGACTCATCGCTGACGGCTGTGAGGACTCACTCAGGTCAAGGAGTATCTGAAAGCCAAGGACACGCCGTATCCGGTCGGTCCTCGGCGTTCTTACGTTCTGCTACAGTAAAAGTGCACCCGATGGAACCGCGTAACGCCCGGCTCTCTTCTCCGGTGCATTCCCTGTAACTCACTGCTATCGCATCATCTATGCGTAGCTGTGTGTGTTCACTTCAATCCACATCACTTTGGGATTGGACCACCCGCAGCGCGTGAGACGCCGCAACAGCTTCCCTGGCCCGCTCGCATGACGCCAGGGGAAAGGACAATTTTCGTGACTGACGTCAACCTCCTCACCCCCGGTGCGGATTCCTCGCACCTCACCACCCTTCGCGTCGCCGAGCTTCTGGCTCTGGCGCTCGAGTTGGGTATCCCGGGTGCATCAAAGCTCCGCAAGGGAGAGCTCGTGGGAGCAATCACCGCCGAGCAGGCCAAGAGCGCATCCTCGGGTGTCTCCGCCGAGACCACGGCCGCCGAGGCCACGGCCGCCGACACCACGGCCGCCGACACCACGGCCGCCGTTCCCGTCGAAGAGGCGATTCCCGCGGCCGACGCCGCGACCGACGCGGCCTCGACCACCGACGTTGCTGCCAACGTCACCGGTGCCGCGCCGCGCAAGCGCGCGTCCCGCCGCGCCTCCACCGCGACCGCGGCTCCCGCCGTGGCGCACGTCAACGCTGACGGCGACCTGGGCATCGGCATGATCGTTCCGGATGACGCCGCGACCCTCCGCCGTACCACTGCCCCCACCACCTATGCCGGCGCCTTGCCGGAGTCACCCGTGACCGAGACCGTAGTCCCGGCCACGAAGCCGGCCCGCCAGGCTCGCAAACGTGCCACGTCGGTCACCGTGAAGGCAGCGGCCGAAGCCGCCGCCGCCCCCATCGTGGACACCGAGGCCCCCACCATTGAGACTGAAACAACCACCGAGGCTGCTGCCCCGGTAGAGGCGGTCGCCGAGACCGCAGTCGTGGCCGAGGAGACCCCCGAGATCACCGAGGCGGCACCCGAGACCACCGGTTCCGGCCGGTCGCGTCGCGGTAGCTCACGCGGTGGCCGCAGCGGTGGCCGCAGCGGCGGCGCCCGCAACAGCATCGATGCCCGCAACAGCATCGACGCGCGCAACAACGCCGACGAATTCGCCACGGAGACCGGAACCCAGTCCGGCACCGATACCGGCACCGAGACCGGAACCGAGCAGCACGCCCCGGTCGAGACCGTCGTCACCGATCAGGCCGAATCGACCGAGCGCGGCGACCACGCCGATCAGAGCGAACTGTCCGAGCAGACGGAACAGCCCCGACAGGGCCGCAACCGCAACCGCAGCCGCGGGGGCGACCGCACGCAGGGCGCCGAGCGTAGCGCCGAGCGCGGTGAGGAGACCGCCCGTCAGCAACGCCAGACCGGCAACCGCGGCCAGGGCCAGAGCCAGGACAATCAGAATCAGGACCGCAACCAGGGTCAGGACCGCAACCAGGGTCAGGACCGCCAGGCCCAGCAGAGCCAGGATCGCGCCCAGGACCGCCAGGACCGCCAGGAGCGTCAGGGTCAGGACCGCCAGGACCGCAACCAGGGCCAAGAGCGTCAGGGTCAGGAGCGCAACGCCGGTCCCGACCGCGCCGGACTCGAAGACGACCTGAACGGCCGTAGCAACCGCAACCGTTTCCGTGACCGCAAGCGTCGCGGCGTCACCACCGGCGACGACTTCGAGCCGGAGCTGAACGACGACGACGTGCTGATCCCCGTCGCCGGCATCCTCGACATCCTCGACAACTACGCGTTCGTGCGCACCTCCGGCTACCTGCCGGGTGCGAGCGACGTCTACGTCTCGCTCGGCCAGGTCAAGAAGTACAACCTGCGCAAGGGCGACGCCGTCGTCGGCTCCATCCGCCAGCCGCACGAAGGCGATCAGAGCGGACGCCAGAAGTACAACGCGATCGTCAAGGTCGACTCCATAAATGGCCTGACCGTCGAAGAGGCCGCGAACCGCGTCGAGTTCCAGAAGCTCACCCCGCTGTACCCGACGGAGCGGCTGCGCCTCGAAACCGAGCCGGGCAAGCTGACGCAGCGGATCATCGACCTGGTCGCCCCGATCGGTAAAGGACAGCGCGGCCTGATTGTCGCACCGCCTAAGGCCGGCAAGACCATCGTCATGCAGCAGATCGCAAACGCCATCGCCACGAACAACCCCGAGGTTCACCTCATGGTCGTCCTGGTCGATGAGCGTCCCGAAGAGGTCACCGACATGCAGCGCACGGTGAAGGGTGAGGTCATTGCCTCCACCTTCGACCGTCCCGCCGAAGACCACACCACGGTCGCCGAGCTCGCCATCGAGCGCGCCAAGCGTCTCGTCGAACTGGGCCACGACGTCGTCGTGCTGCTCGACTCGATCACCCGCCTGGGCCGCGCCTACAATCTGACGGCCCCGCCGTCGGGCCGGATCCTCTCCGGCGGCGTCGACGCGTCCGCGCTGTACCCGCCGAAGCGTTTCTTCGGCGCGGCGCGCAACATTGAGAACGGTGGCTCGCTCACCATCCTCGCCTCCGCCCTGGTGGAGACCGGATCCAAGATGGACGAGGTTATCTTCGAGGAGTTCAAGGGCACGGGCAACATGGAGCTCCGCCTGTCGCGCCACCTGGCCGACAAGCGCATCTTCCCCGCGGTGGATGTCAACGCTTCCGGCACCCGGCGTGAAGAAATGCTGATGAGCGCGGACGAAGTCAAGATCACTTGGAAACTGCGACGCGCCCTCGCCGGGCTAGAACAGCAGCAGGCACTGGAGGTCATCCTCGGTCGTCTCAAGGAGACCACGTCCAACGTCGAGTTCCTGATGCAGGTTCAGAAGTCGATGCCGACCCTCGGTGGGTCAGACAAGGACCACTGATGTTCGAGTCTGTCCTGACTCTGCTGGCTGAGCACGATGAGCTCCAGTCTCAGCTGGCGGATCCCGAGCTGCACGCGAACCCGGCCCGATCGAAGAAAGTCAACCGTCGCTATGCCGAGCTCAGCCGCATCATCGCAGCCTGGCACGCGTGGAAAGAGATCGGCGAGAATCTCGATGCCGCGCGGGAACTCGCGGACGAGGACGCCGACTTCGCCGCGGAGATCCCCGGTCTGGTGGAGCAGCTGGAAAACGCGGCCGAAAAGCTGCGGCGCCTGCTGATTCCGCGCGACCCGCTCGACGCCCGCGACGTGATCATGGAGATCAAGATGGGGGAGGGCGGTGCGGAATCCGCACTATTCGCCGCCGACCTGCTCCGCATGTACCTGCACTATGCGGAGTCGAAGCGCTGGAAAACCGAGATCATCGAGCAGACCACGAGCGACCTCGGCGGCATCAAAGACATCCAGCTCGCCATCAAGGGCAATGTGAGCGACCCTGCCGAGGGCGTCTGGGCGCACCTCAAGTACGAGGGGGGCGTGCACCGCGTTCAGCGAGTGCCGGCCACCGAGTCGCAGGGACGCATCCACACCTCCGCCGCCGGCGTGCTCGTCTTCCCTGAGGTCGACGAGCCCGAAGAGGTCGAGATCAGTGCGAACGACCTCAAGATCGACGTGTACCGGTCGAGCGGCCCCGGCGGCCAGTCCGTGAACACGACCGACTCCGCCGTGCGCATCACACACCTTCCGACCGGCATCGTCGTGGCCATGCAGAACGAGAAGAGCCAGCTGCAGAACAAGGAAGCCGGCATGCGCGTTCTGCGTGCCCGCGTTCTTGCCCGGCAGCAGGAAGAAATCGACGCCGCCGCCTCCCTCGTGCGCAAGGGCCAGATCCGCACCATGGACCGGTCCGAGCGCATCCGCACGTACAACTTCCCGGAGAACCGGATTGCGGACCACCGCACCGGCTACAAGGCCTACAACCTGGATACGGTCATGAACGGCGCCCTCGACGCCGTGATCGACTCCTGCATCACGGCCGACGAAGCCACTCGGCTGGCCGAGATCGGTGATCACGACTGATCAACCCCGCACGCAGCGGTTGCCCAGCCGTCGGTCTCTCGTAGTCTGGAGAGAACGGAGGCTGGGCTTTTCGCATCCACCGTTCGACAACGAGGCGAGGATGCTGATGGAATCCCTGACGAGTCACACCGACTACGGCGCTGTGAGCCTGACCGAGGCGCAGGTGAACTCTGACCCGATGCTCGAGTTCGCGACCTGGCTGGCGGCCGCTGAGGGAGCCGGGCTGTATGAGCCGAACGCCATGGTCGTCGGCACCATCGACCCCGACGGGCGGCCGAGCAGCCGCACGGTTCTGCTCAAGGGGCTCGACGGCAGCGGGTTCGAGTTCGTCACCAACTACGACTCGCGCAAGGGGCGCGCGCTCCGGAAAAATTCCGGTGTGACGCTGCTATTCCCCTGGTATCCGATGCAGCGCCAGGTGATCGTCTACGGCACTGCCCACGCCACGGATGCCGCCGTCAGCGACGCCTATTTCGCGCGTCGTCCGCGGCCCGCCCGCATCGCCGCCCTGGCCAGTGAGCAATCGGAACCGATCGTGAGCCGCGAACTGCTCGAAGAGCAGGTGCGCGCGGTCGAGCGGCGTTACCCCGACGACATGGAGATCCCGCGGCCCACCGACTGGGGCGGGTTCCGGGTCATTCCGCACGCGATCGAGTTCTGGCAGGGCCGCACGTCCCGGCTGCACGACCGCCTGCGTTTCACGGCGCTGGAGGGCGGCGGCTGGGCGCTGGAGCGCCTCCAGCCGTAGCGCCCGCCAGGGCAGCGACGATCGCTGCGCCGGCAACGGCGGCTGCGGTGGCTACTCGGCGAGGTCGGAGTAGTGGATGGCCGCCACGTCCGGGTGCGCGCGCAGTCGGCTCTTCAGGGCGTTCTCCCCGTAGGTAGAGAAGATCGGGTTGTTCGGGTCGGCTGTGACCCCGGGCGCCTCGAGGGAGTCCGGCAGGCTGAGAAGCGGGATGGTCGCGTCGAGCGCGGGGCCGAAGAAGAACGGAATCGAGACCCGGTCGTCTCCGATCAGAGGCGAGATCACTCGGTGCACGGTGGCCTTGAGGTAGCCGTTCGTGGCCACCTCCAGCAGCTCGCCGATGTTGACCACGAAGGCGCCGTCGAGCGGGGGAGCGTCGATCCAGTCGCCATCCTTCTCCACCTGCAGGCCACCCTTGCCGGGTTCGACGAACAGGAGGGTCAGCACCCCGGAGTCCTTGTGCGCGCCGACGCCCTGCCGGGGAGTGGGATCGGATTTGCCGGGGTAGCGCACGATCTTGATCAGGGTGAACGGCTTCTCGGCGAAGGCCGCGTCGAACACGTGCTCGTCGGCACCGAGCGACAGCGCCCAGGCCTGCATCAGGCGGAGGGCGACCGCGGTGAGCTCTTCGCGCCAGAGGGTCATCACTTCTCGTAGCGCGGGGAGAGTGGACGGCCACTGGTTCGGTCCCTCGAGACGCCGGTAGGCGGCATCCGTGGGCCGCGGAAGTGCCGGGCGCTCCGGCCCGATGTCAATCTGCTCGCGCCAGTCAACCGTACCCTGGGTGAGCTCGCCGCCCACGCGGGTGTAGCCGCGGAAGTGCGGGCTCCTCAGATTCTCGATCGCCATCTTGTCGGCTTCGGGGAGGGCGAAGAAGGCTCGGGCGGTGCGCATGACCCGATCCGTGAGGTCCGCGGGCACGCCGTGACCGGTCAGGTAGAAGAACCCGAAGGAGTGGGTGGCCTCCCGCAGATCGGCTCGAAAAGCCTCCGCCTCCGCATCGCCCCGGTCAAGCCGCGAGAGGTCGAGTACGGGGAGGGTGAGGGCGGCGGTATCGGTGGTCATTGGTCTCTGTCCCTCAGTCGTCGCCGGGCAGCAGCCCGCGGGCGGATTCGATGGTATCGGTCTTGGCCGGCTGCACGATGGCCGGGATCCCCAGCAGCAGCGACTTGGGTGGGGCATCCCGGGTCACCACCGCGTTGGCGCCGATGGTACTCCAGGCGCCGATGACGATGGGCCCGAGCACCTTGGCGCCGGCGCCGATCGTCACCCCATCGTGCAGGGTGGGGTGCCGCTTCTCCCCCCGGGCCACCCCGTGCCGGGTCTTCCCGCCGAGGGTGACCCCGTGGTAGAGCATCACGTCATCGCCGATGTCCGAGGTCTCCCCGATCACCACGCCCATGCCGTGGTCGATGAACAGCCTTCGGCCGATGCGGGCGCCGGGGTGGATCTCGATCCCGGTCAGGAACCGGGTGAACTGCGACAGGAGCCGGGCCGGGAACCGCAATCCGGCCTCCCACAGCCGGTGGGACACTCGATACGACCACACGGCGTGCAGACCGCTGTACGCCAGGAACACCTCGATGTTGCTGCGGGCGGCCGGGTCGTGGGCGCGCGCCATCGCCAGGTCCTCACGGATGCTCGAAAAGACACCCATTCGCTGCGTCGCCGGCCCGGTTTCGCCGACTAGTCCAGCAGGTCCTCGTAGAGCACCGTGGAGAGGTACCGTTCGCCGAAACTCGGCATGATGGCCACGATGGTCTTGCCGGCGTTCTCGGGGCGCTTGGCCTGTTCGATTGCCACCCAGACAGCCGATCCGCCGGAAATGCCGGAGAGGATGCCCTCATCCGTTGCCAGCGCGCGCGCCGTGGACACGGAGTCGGCGAGCGTGACGTCGGTGACCTCGTCGTAGACGTGCGTGTCGAGAACGTTCGGTATGAAGTTGGCGCCGAGACCCTGGATCTTGTGCGGTCCGGGCTTGCCGCCGGTGAGGATGGGGGAGTCGATCGGCTCGACGCCGACGATGCGTACGGATGGCTTGCGTTCCTTGAGCAGCTGGCCGGTGCCCGTGATGGTCCCTCCGGTGCCGATTCCGGCGACGAGGATGTCGACGGCTCCCGCGGTATCGTCCCAGATCTCGACGCCGGTGGTCGCATAGTGGATGGCCGGGTTGGCCGGGTTGTCGAACTGGCGGGCCAAAATCGCCCCGGGGGTGGCGGCCGCGATTTCCTCGGCCGTCGTGACCGCGCCGCGCATGCCGTCGGAGCCCGGCGTCAGCACGATCCGGGCGCCGTAGGCGCGCAGCAGCTGGCGGCGTTCGCGGCTCATGGTCTCCGGCATCGCCAGGATGACCGTGTATCCGCGGGCGGCGCCCACCATGGCGAGAGCGATCCCGGTGTTGCCGCTGGTACCCTCGACAATGGTTCCACCCGGAGCCAGCTCGCCCGAGGCCTCGGCCGCATCGACGATCGCGATCCCGATCCGGTCCTTCACACTGCCCGAGGGGTTGTAGAACTCCAGTTTCACCAGCACGGTCGCGTCGAGGCCGGCGGTGAGTCGGTTTAGCTTGACCAGAGGGGTCTTGCCGACTGCAGCAGTGATATCGGAGTAAATCTGTGCGGGCATCGGTGGTCGCCTTTCGATCGGGGTCAGGAACCTCGCCCAGCCTACGGCTCCGGCATTGGGCGTGTGCGTGCGTTACATTTCAATACGTGACAACTTCGCACGGCCACCATTCCATTCCCATCAGCTCAATTCCTACCGACATTGTTCCCACCGACATTGCCGAATTGCGCACCCGGGCCATCGACTCCCTTTCCCAGGCGGGGATCAGCGACCCCGACGTCGACGCCGATCTCCTGATCGGTCACGTTCTCGCCCAGAGCCGCGGCCAGGTGCAGGCCGCCGCCATCCTGCGCACCGCCCTGGGCTCCACGGATGCCGCTGCCATCCGTGAACTCGTTCGTCGCCGCTGCCTGCGCGAGCCGCTGCAGCACATCACCGGGCGGGCACCCTTCCGCTCCCTCGACCTGTTCGTCGGACCGGGCGTGTTCGTTCCCCGCCCCGAGACGGAGCAGGTGGCGCAGTTCGCCATCGACGCGCTCCGGGCACTGCCCGACGCGGAGCCGATCGGGGTGGACCTCGGCACCGGTAGCGGCGCGATAGCCCTTTCCCTGGCGGTCGAGGTGCCGAACGCGCGCATCTGGGCGGTCGAGAACTCGCCGGAGGCCTTCCCCTATACCTCCCGCAACTTCGAGCAGGTAGCCGCGCCGAATGCCACGCTGGTGTTCGGCGACCTCACCGAAGAGCTCACCGAACTCGACGGAACCGTGGCCGTGGTCATCTCCAACCCGCCCTACATTCCGACGGATGCGATCCCGCGCGACCCCGAGGTAAGCCTCTTCGACCCGGCCCGCGCCCTGTTCGGCGGCCCCGACGGGCTCGACGTGGTGCGGCACGTCTCCCGCACGGCCCTGCGCCTCCTGCGTCCTGGCGGCCAGATCGTGATCGAGCACGGTGAGTTGCAGGGGGCGCAGATCCGTGCCCTCCTGGCCGCCGACGGCTGGCGCGTCCCGGCCACTCACCGCGACTACACCACCCGCGACCGCGCCACCACGGCCCTCGCCCCCGTTCCCGCCGATCGGTGAGGGCGGTTCCCTCTGGGCGGCTGCAGTAGAATCAGGCACAATGACTCGCATCTATGACTGCTCGGTTGACACGGAATACGCGGCCGGCATGAGGCTCGCGCGCTCGGCCATCGGTCGCGGCGCGCTCGTTGTCATTCCCACCGACACGGTCTACGGCGTCGCCGCAGACGCCTTCGACCCGGAGGCGGTGCAGCGCCTTCTCGACGCCAAGGGCCGCGACCGTTCCTCGCCGCCGCCCGTGCTGATCCCCGGAATTCCCACCCTCGACGCCCTGGCCCAGAACATTCCGCAACCGGTGCGCGAGCTCGTCGCCGTGTTCTGGCCCGGTGGTCTGACGGTGGTGCTGAACGCCCAGCCGTCGCTCGCCTGGGACCTCGGTGACACCCGCGGCACGGTGGCCCTGCGGATGCCGAGCAACCCGGTTGCCCTCGACCTCCTCTCCGAGACGGGACCCTTGGCCGTGTCATCCGCCAACACCAGCGGCCGGCCCTCCGCGATCGACGCGGAAGGCGCCGAAGAGATGCTCGGCGGCAGCGTGGCCGTCTACCTCGACGGCGGAACGGCCGGACTCGGCTACGAACCCATCGGCGACCGGCCCGGGGATACCTCGTCGACCATCGTGGATGCCTCCGGCTTCGACTCCAACGGTGGCAAGGTCGTCATCGTGCGGAACGGCGTGATCTCACGGGAGGCCATCGAAGGCGTCATCGGAGAGGCGCTCGCGCCGATCGGGTTCGGCGCGCCTGCGGACAAGCCCGCTGCCGAAACCACCACCGAGTCGGCCACCGAGCCCGTCACCGAAGTGAGGGCCGAACCGGTCGATCCCACGGCAGACGCTCGATAGCCATGACCGTCTTCGTCCTGCTCAGCCTGGTCTCGGCCCTGGTGACCTTCGGGTTCTCAGTTCTTGTACTCAAGCTCAGTCACCGCTACCGCCTCTACCCGAAGATCCGCGAGCGCGATGTGCACACGCGGCCCACGCCCCGCCTCGGCGGAATCGCGATCTTCGTCGGCATCGTCGCCGCCTTCGGTGTGGCCTACCTGGTTGCGGCCCGCTTCGCGCCGCTGCGACTCATCTTCAGTGACCCCCAGCAGATCCTCGCCATCCTGGGTGCAGCCCTGCTGATCGTGCTGCTGGGAGTGGCCGACGATCTCTGGGACCTCGACTGGATGACCAAACTGGCCGGGCAGTTCATCGCTGCCGGCCTCATCGCCTGGCAGGGCGTGCAGGTGTTGTCGCTGCCGATCGGCGGCCTGACCGTCGGGTCGTCCTGGATGTCGATCCTGATCACCGTGATCGTGATCGTGATCGTGATGAACATGATCAACTTCATCGACGGGCTCGACGGACTCGTGGCCGGCGTCGCGCTCATCGCGAACGGAGTGTTCTTCCTCTACAGCTACCTGCTGGCCCGGGACACCTCCCCGAGCAACTACTTCAACCTCGCCTCACTGATCGCTGCCGTCCTGGTGGGTGCCTGCGTCGGCTTCCTGCCGCTCAACTGGCGGCCGGCGAAACTGTTCATGGGTGATGCGGGCGCCCTCCTGGTGGGTCTGCTGATGGCCACGTCCGCGATCGCGATCACGGGCCAGGTCGACCCGACCGCCGTGAACCGGTCGCAGCTCTTCCCGGCGTTCATCCCGATCATCCTGCCCGTCGCCATCCTGATCATTCCGCTTCTCGACTTCGGTCTGGCGGTGTTCCGGCGCGTCCGGGCCGGCAAATCACCCTTCAGCGCCGACCGCAAGCACCTGCACCACCGGCTACTGGACATGGGCCATTCGCACCTGCATGCCGTTTTGATCTTCTACGGCTGGACCGCGGCGGCATCCGTCGGTTGCCTGCTCTACTTTCTGCTCCCGGTGTATTTCGGGCTGCCCACCTGGTATGCCACAATTTTCCTGATCGTCGCGCTGCTGATCTGCACCCTCGTCACGCTGGCTCCGTTGAGTCGGCGCAAGGCCGTCGAGTCCGCCAGCCAACTCGCCCGAACGGCCGAACACAGAGAAGAAATCGCCCGACTCGACCGCCTCGATGAGGCGTCGGCGACGGTGGAGGAAAACGTATGAACGCACCCGATCCCACCAGCTTGCCCACCACGCTCCGAGCGGTGCCATCGAACGCCAGGGGAGTCATGACCGCAGTCCTTCGATACACAGGCTTCCTCGCGATTGCCATCGCGATCGTCGGCGGCGGACTCGGCTACCTTTTTGCGTCAACCGAAGGCCTCATCAGCGCCTTCATCGGCACCGCGCTTGCCGTGCTGTTCGCTTCGATCACTGCCGTGAGCATCATCGGGGCCATGCGGTTCGATATTGCCGCTTTTTTCGGCATCGTGATGGGGGCATGGCTGCTGAAAATCGTCGTGTTCATCGTGATACTCGCTCTGCTTCGGGATGCTTCCTTCGTGCAGACGACAGTTCTGTTCATCACCGTCATTGCCGGAGCCATCGGCACCATGATCGTCGACGTCCTGGTGGTCTTCCGCTCCCATCTGGGCTACGTGAGTGACGCCGTGCTCCCAAAAAAATCCGACCACCCCAGGTCCTGACCGGAACAGGGACGGTCGATTAGTCGCCGTGAGCGAAAGTTGATAGAGTCAAAAAACTGTCACCGGCCGCAATGTGATCCACTGCGCCACAGACCACACTTGACCATTGTCGCCGTTGTGCATCCGCACAGAAACAGGAGATAGCGCTGTTGTATTACGCTGCGAACTTACTGGTTCCCATGGCTACCGGCGATGAGTTTCAGGCTCCGGGCATCAGTGAGTTCCTTGGTCTCCCCGCGTTGTTCTTTGAGGGAACGCCCTTCGAGATCAACCGGATCATCCTGGTCCGCATCCTCGCCGTAGCCGTGATGCTCCTGCTCTTCTGGCTCGCCTTGCGCAAACCATCCCGAGTCCCTGGCCGCGGTCAGAGCATCGCCGAGCTTGTACTGGGTTTTGTCCAGGTGCAGATCGCCGATCAGATCCTCGGCAAGGAGATGGGTCGCCGTTACCTGCCCCTGTTGGCCGGCATGTTCTTCGGCATCCTTGCGATGAACGTCACGGGCGTAATCCCGGCCCTGAATATCTCGGGCACGGCACTCATCGGCATGCCCCTGCTGCTCGGTCTCGTCGCCTACGTCGTGTTCATCTACGCGGGTATCAAGCAGCTCGGCGCCGCCAAGTTCTTCAAGAATTCGCTCTTCCCGGCCGGTGTGCCGTGGCCGATCTACATCTTGCTCGCCCCGATCGAGTTCATCAATATCTTTATCGTGCGGCCGATCTCGCTCGCTTTGCGACTCCTGCTCAACATGATGGTCGGACACCTCCTGCTCGTGCTGTGCTTTGGGGCGACGAGCTTCTTCATCTTCACTGCAGGTGGCTGGTTGGGGCTCTTCGGAATCGGGACGCTGGCGTTCGGGTTCATCTTCACTTTCGTCGAGTTCGCCGTGTTCATCCTCCAGGCGTACATTTTCACCCTCTTGACCGCGGTGTACGTCCAACAGGCCGTGGCTGAAGAGCACTGACACACACAACTGCGTCGACCGACGTCGTTTTCGATTGAAAGGACACACATAGTGGAATCCACCATTCTTGCCGAGATCACCGGCAATATCGCCACCGTAGGCTACGGTCTTGCCGCGATCGGCCCGGGTATCGGCATCGGTATCGTCGCCGGAAAGACCGTTGAAGCCATGGCTCGCCAGCCCGAACTCGCAGGCCGTCTCCAGGTCACCATGTTCCTCGGCATAGCGTTCACGGAGCTCCTTGCATTCATCGGTGTAGCCGTCTTCTTCATCTTCGTCTAGGGATCGCCACCATGCCTGAGCTTGTTCTGGCAGCAGAAGCGGAAACGAATCCGTTCCTTCCTGCCATCTACGACATCACCTGGTCGGCTGTTGTCTTCCTGGTCGTCATGGTCTTCTTCGTGCGCTTCGCGATCCCGCGCTTCCGCCAGATCCTCGACGATCGTGCGGAGGCCATTGAGGGCAACATCGCCAAGGCAGATGATGCCCAGCGCAAGGCCGAAGCTGCTCTCGAGCAGTACACGACCCAGCTGGCCGAGGCGAGGGCCGAGGCCGGCAGGATCCGCGACGCCGCCCGCGTCGACGGACAGACGATCGTGAACGAGCTCAAGGAGCAGGCCGTCATCGCCGCCGCTCGGGTAACCGCGACGGCGAAGGCTCAGATCGTGGCCGAACGACAGGCCGCAGTGATCTCCCTGCGCAGCGAAGTCGGCACACTGGCCATCGACCTGGCCTCCGGCGTCATCGGCGAAAGCCTGACCAACGACGAAAAGGCCAGCGGCATCGTCGACCGATTCCTGGCTGACCTCGAGGCCTCGGAGAAAGTGGTCCGGTAATGGGTAGCGCCACCAGGGAAGCCTTAGTCTCAACACGGGCGGTTCTGTCCCGTCCCGGGGGAACGAACGACCTCGCGACCGGCGTCAATTTGTTGAACTCCGGTCGTGTGATTGGCCACACGTCACAGCTCCGGTCGGCTTTGGTCGACCCGTCAGCGGATGCGGCGGCGAAGGCCACCCTCGTGAGCGCAATCTTCTCGGGCGCAATGACGCCGACCGCGCTGGAGCTGCTTCAAGCCGCCTCCGCCGCACGCTGGTCGAACCACACCGATCTTCTGGCCGGCATCGAAGACCTCGGCCTGCGGGTGATTGAGTCTTCGGCCACTGTCCCCGGGCAGGTCGCGGAGGAACTGTTCGCGTTCGGCAAGACCGTGTCGTCCAACGGCGAGCTCGAGCTCGCCCTCGCCTCAAAGCTCGGCACCACAGCGGCCAAGGTGAGTGTTGTTGACGCCCTCCTGGCCGGCAAGGTCTCCGAACAGACGCTCGCGATTGTTCGACACCTGGTGCAGCAGCCCCGCGGCCGCCGCATCGGAGAATTGCTGCGCTACGCCGCATCCATCGTCGCGGACCAGTCAGACAGCTCGATCGCCACGATCACGTCGGCCGCCGCGTTGGCTCCGGAGCAGGTTGATCGCCTTCGAGCCAGCCTCACGGTGCGCTATGGGCGTCGGCTCACGATCAATGAGGTTGTCGACCCCGAAATTGTCGGGGGCGTCCGCGTTCAAATCGGTGACGACGTCATCGATGGCAGCATTGCCACCCGTCTTAAAGATCTGAGAATCCAGCTCGCTGGCTGACCGCTTCAGTCAGTACCACACACCTCGGGACGGCAGCGTCTCGTGCACGACAGAACCTGTACACCCAGTACAGAAAAGGGAAGATGATGGCAGAACTAACGATCAGCCCCGATGAGATCCGTGACGCTCTCCAGGACTTCGTGAAGTCCTACGAGCCGAACAAGACCGCGACGACCGAGGTTGGCTACGTCACCACGGCCGGCGACGGCATCGCGCACGTCGAGGGCCTTCCCAGCGTGATGGCGAACGAGCTCATCACGTTCGCGGACGGCACCCTCGGCCTCGCCCAGAACCTGGACGAAGACGAGATCGGCGTCGTCGTTCTCGGCGAGTTCGCCGGCATCGTCGAGGGCATGGAGGTGCACCGCACTGGTGAGGTCCTCTCCGTACCCGTCGGCGACGGCTACCTCGGCCGCGTCGTCGACCCGCTGGGGGCGCCCATCGACGGGCTCGGCGAGATCAAGAGCGAAGGCCGCCGCGCGCTGGAGCTACAGGCACCCGGCGTGATGGACCGCAAGTCGGTTCACGAGCCCATGCAGACCGGAATCAAGGCCATCGACGCCATGATCCCGATCGGACGCGGCCAGCGTCAGCTGATCATCGGAGACCGCCAGACCGGCAAAACCGCGATCGCGATTGACACGATCATTAACCAGAAGGCCAACTGGGCGACGGGCGACGTGAACAAGCAGGTTCGTTGCATCTACGTCGCCATCGGTCAGAAGGGTTCCACGATCGCCGCCGTCAAGGGTGCGCTCGAGGATGCCGGAGTCATGGAGTTCACGACCATCGTCGCGTCCCCGGCCTCCGACCCGGCCGGCTTCAAGTACCTCGCCCCGTACACCGGCTCGGCCATCGGTCAGCACTGGATGTACGCCGGCAAGCACGTCCTCGTCATCTTCGACGACCTGTCCAAGCAGGCCGAGGCCTATCGTGCGGTGTCGCTGCTTCTGCGCCGCCCGCCGGGACGTGAGGCGTACCCCGGTGACGTGTTCTACCTGCACTCCCGTCTGCTCGAGCGTTGCGCCAAGCTGTCCGACGCCCTCGGTTCCGGATCGATGACCGGCTTGCCGATCATCGAGACCAAGGCGAACGATGTCTCTGCCTACATCCCGACCAACGTGATCTCGATCACCGACGGCCAGATCTTCCTGCAGTCCGACCTGTTCAACGCCAACCAGCGTCCCGCGGTCGACGTGGGCATCTCGGTCTCCCGAGTCGGCGGTGACGCTCAGGTCAAGTCGATCAAGAAGGTCTCCGGCACTCTGAAGCTCGAGCTGGCGCAATACCGGTCGCTCGAGGCCTTCGCGATGTTCGCCTCCGACCTCGACGCGACGAGCCGTCGCCAGCTCGGTCGTGGCGCACGCCTGACCGAGCTGCTCAAGCAGCCGCAGTACTCGCCGTACCCCGTCGAAGACCAGGTCGTCTCGATCTGGGCCGGCACGAACGGCAAGTTCGACGAGGTGCCCGTGGCCGACGTCCTGCGCTTCGAGCGTGGCCTGCTCGACCACCTGGGCCGCACCACGAGCGTACTCACGACACTGCGCGACACCAACGTTCTCGACGACGCGACCATCGCGACGCTCGAGATCGAGGTCGACAAGTTCAAGCAAGGATTCCAGACGGGCGAGGGCAAGCCGCTCGCCTCGGTGGGCAAGGAAGTCTTCGAGGCGATTCCCGCTGACAAGGTCAACCAGGAAAAGATCGTCAAGCACCGCCGCTAAGTGACATCGGCCGCGCTCCCGACTCGTTCGAGCCGCGGGGCGCGGCCGGCATCACTCGATCGTCCGCACCAATTCAGCACTGACAAGGAAGCACAGGAGACACATGGGAGCGCAACTTCGGGTCTACCGGCAGAAGATCAAGTCTGCCCAGACGACTAAGAAGATCACTCGGGCCATGGAGTTGATCTCTGCCTCGCGCATTCAAAAGGCCAAGGCTCGCGTCGCCGCGTCAACCCCGTTCGCTCGTGCCGTCACGCAGGCGGTGTCCGCGGTAGCGACGTACTCGAATGTCGCCCACGTGCTCACGACCGAACCGGAGAAGATCGAGCGCGCTGCGGTCGTCATCTTCGCCTCCGACCGTGGTCTCGCGGGGGCGTTCAGCTCGCAGGTGCTGCGTGAGGCCGAATCGCTCAGCGAGCTGCTGCGCAGCCAGGGTAAGGACATCGTCTACTTCCTGGTGGGTCGCAAGGCCGCGTCGTACTTCAATTTCCGCCGCCGCGTCTCCGAGCGCATTTGGACCGGTTCCACCGATCAGCCGCAGTACGAGACCGCATGCGATATCAGCGACGCGCTGCTCGAGGCCTTCCTCCGCGAAGCGGACGACGGTGGCGTCGACGAGATTCACGTCGTCTACAACCGGTTCGTCAGCATGGTCACCCAGCTTCCTCAGGTTGTCCGGCTGCTTCCCCTCGAGGTCGTGGAGGGCGGTGAGGAGCCTGGTGATAATCAGGTCCTGCCACTCTATGAGTTCGAACCGGACGTTGAAACGGTGCTGGACTCGCTCCTGCCCGTCTACATCGAGAGCCGTATCTTCAACTCCATGCTGCAGTCCGCCGCAGCCGAGCACGCCGCACGTCAGAAGGCCATGTCATCGGCCTCCGACAACGCGGACAAGCTAATCAAGGACTACACCCGGCTGTCCAACAACGCCCGGCAGACCGAGATCACGTCGCAGATTTCCGAGATCGTGGGTGGAGCCGACGCGCTCTCATCCGCCAAGCACTAAACCAGAGAAGAGAGAGCTATGACTGACACCGCAACCGCGCCAGTCCATGCACCGGTCGAGACCGTGGCCGTGGGCCGGATCGCCCGGGTCACGGGCCCGGTCGTCGACATCGAGTTCCCGCACGACTCGATTCCGGGCATGTACAACGCACTGAAGACCACCATCGTCATCGGTGATGTGTCGACCGTGATCACGCTCGAGGTTGCCCAGCACTTGGGCGACGACCTCATTCGCGCCATCGCGCTGAACCCGACCGACGGTCTGGTTCGTGGCCAGGAGGTCCGGGACACCGGCTCGCCCATCACGGTTCCCGTCGGGGACGTTACCAAGGGGCGCGTGTTCAACGCCATTGGCGAGGTGCTCAATGCGGAGCCCGGCGAGAAGATCGAAATCACTGAGCGCTGGCCCATCCACCGCAAGCCACCGCCCTTCGACCAGCTGGAATCCAAGACGCAGCTGTTCGAGACCGGCATCAAGGTCATTGACCTGCTAACCCCGTACGTCTTGGGTGGAAAGATTGGCCTGTTCGGTGGTGCCGGCGTCGGCAAGACCGTTTTGATCCAGGAAATGATCCAGCGTGTCGCGCAGGACCACGGTGGAGTGTCCGTGTTCGCCGGTGTCGGTGAGCGCACCCGTGAGGGCAACGATCTCATCCACGAGATGGAAGAGGCGGGCGTCTTCGACAAGACCGCCCTCGTGTTCGGCCAGATGGACGAGCCGCCGGGGACGCGTCTGCGCGTCGCCCTCTCCGCGCTCACCATGGCCGAGTACTTCCGCGATGTTGCCAAGCAGGATGTGTTGCTCTTCATCGACAACATCTTCCGGTTCACTCAGGCTGGCTCTGAGGTGTCGACCCTTTTGGGCCGTATGCCCAGCGCTGTGGGCTACCAGCCGACCCTGGCCGACGAGATGGGCATCCTGCAGGAGCGCATCACGTCGACCCGTGGCCACTCGATCACGTCGCTCCAGGCCATCTACGTGCCTGCTGACGACTACACCGACCCGGCCCCGGCGACCACGTTCGCCCACCTCGACGCCACCACCGAGCTGTCGCGTGAGATCGCTTCGAAGGGCCTCTACCCGGCCGTCGACCCGCTCACCTCGAGCAGCCGTATCCTCGACCCCCGCTACCTGGGTGCCGATCACTACAACACGGCCGTTCGCGTCAAGGCGATTCTGCAGAAGAACAAGGAACTGCAGGAGATCATCGCGATCCTCGGTGTCGACGAGCTTTCCGAGGAAGACAAGGTCACCGTCTCCCGCGCACGCCGCATCCAGCAGTTCCTGTCGCAGAACACCTACATGGCCAAAAAGTTCACGGGCGTCGAGGGGTCCACGGTATCGCTTAAGGACACCATCGAATCCTTTACGGCGATTGCCAATGGTGACTTCGACCACGTGGCCGAGCAGGCTTTCTTCAACGTCGGAGGCATCGCCGACGTCGAAGAGAAGTGGGCGAAAATCCAGAAGGAGAACGACTAGTCATGGCCGATTCTTCGCTCAAGGTCAGCGTCGTCGGGGCGGACCACGAGGTGTGGTCCGGCGAGGCGAGCATGGTTGTCGCCCGCACCGTCGAAGGCCAGATCGGAATCCTCCCCGGGCACGAGCCCATGCTGGCCATCCTGGCCAGCGGTGAGGTGCGCGTGACCCTGAGCGGCGGCGAGAAAATCGTCGCCGAGGCGGCGGACGGCTTCCTGTCGGTCGCCAACGATGTGGTCACGATCGTCGCTCGCAAGGCAGAACTCGTTTAGTCAGTGTGCTGATCCTTCTGCCGCCGTCCGAGACGAAACGTCACGGGGGCATCGAATTACCGCTTGACCTGCAGAGCCTCACGTACCCGTCGCTTGGACCCAAGCGGCGGGTACTTGTGCGTGCGCTGCAGTCGCTTGCGAAGCATCCGGATGCGATGATGTCGGCCCTAAGACTGGGTCGCACGCAGTCCGCGGAGGTGGAGCGCAATCGCGTGCTGTCCTCCGCCGCCACAATGCCGGCCATCGACCGGTACACCGGCGTCGTCTATGACGCCCTCGACGCCGCCAGCCTCTCCCCGCTGGAACGCGACTGGGCAGGCCGGAACGTCCTCGTGCATTCCGCCCTGTTCGGGCCGGTCGGCGCTCTCGATCTCCTCCCGGCCTACCGGCTGTCCTGCGATTCCAGGCTGCCGGAGCTGCCTCTGAAGAAGCACTGGGCGGGCGCTGTGGGTTGCGTTCTGGCGGGGTCAGCGGGGCTCCTGCTGGATCTCCGCTCGAACGGGTACGTGGCGCTCGGCCCCGCGCCGGTGCGGCCCGACGCGGTGTTTCTGCGCGTGGTCACGGAGACGGCGGACGGCCAGACGCGAGCCGTGAACCACTTCAACAAGACGGCCAAAGGGAACTTCACCCGGGCTCTGATCCGGCACGGTCGGTCCTTCGACACCGCCGTAGAGCTGCTCGACTGGGCACCGGGGGCAGGCTTCGATTTGCGCCCGGGAGCGGTCCGGGAACTGAATCTCGTCGTCGCCGCCGAGGTTGCCGCAACCCGAGGCTGACGCGGGCACATTCCGGCCCTAGGCTGGCTTTCGTGTCCACACCAATGAATGTCACCGTCACCGGCGCCGGCGGACAGATCGGCTATTCGCTGCTCTTCCGGATCGCGTCCGGAGACCTCCTCGGCCCGACCGTTCCCGTCAACCTGACCCTGATGGAGATCCCCTCGGGGCGCGCAGCAGCCGAGGGCACCGCCCTCGAACTGCAGGACTGCGCGTTCCCTCTCCTGCGCTCCGTGACGGTCACCGAAGACCCCGTGCGCGCCTTCGACGGCGTCAACATCGCCCTCCTGGTCGGATCCCGCCCTAGAGCCGTTGGAATGGAGCGCGTCGCGCTGCTCGAAAGCAACGGCCGCATCTTCGGTCCGGTGGGGGCCGCCCTCAACGCGGGCGCGGCATCCGACGTGCGCGTGCTGGTCGTGGGCAACCCCGTCAACACCAACGCCCTGGTGACGAGTGCCTTCGCCCCCGACATCCCCGCCGACCGGTTCACCGCCATGACGCGACTGGACCACAACCGCGGCATCGCTCAGCTAGCAAGCCGGCTGCAGGTGCACGTCGCCGAACTCGACGGTCTCACCATCTGGGGAAACCACTCCGCCAGCCAGTACCCGGATGTCTTCCACGCCACCGCCGGGGGATGTCCGGTCTCCGAGCTGGTGGCGCAGGACTGGCTCGTCGACGACTTCATCCCCCGGGTGGCGAACCGAGGCTACGAAATCATTCAGGCCCGCGGGGCATCGTCCGCGGCCTCCGCGGCCAGCGCAGCCATCGACCACGTTTACGACTGGGTCAACGGGACCGGTGAGCGGTGGACCTCGGCGGGCGTCAGCTCCGACGGCTCTTATGGCGTCCCGGAGGGGCTCGTATGTTCCTTCCCGGTTCGGGCTGTCGACGGCCGCTGGCAGATCGTGCCGGACCTGGCTATCAACGCGTTCTCGCGGGCGAGGATCGACGCGTCCGTCGCGGAGCTGATCGAGGAGCGCGAGGCCGTACGGGCACTCGGCCTGCTGCCGTCCCTCCGATAGACGCGCGAGTCCTGATGGCTGGGGGGCGATGAGGATTCGCGGATGGGGGCTTCGAAGCGGTTGTTTTCGATGCACACGTCGGAGAGCCGTGACCGCGAAAGGGAGGGGGATGAACGTGCGCTCCGACCGCCGTATGTCTGAGTCCGAGGCCTCGCGGCGACTCCGTCGAATTGGTTCGACACCGGACACGGCGCTCCGCCCGTGATGAACGGCGTCCACACGGTGCAGTCAGGGGTGAAGTGCAGGCGCGACAGAACCAATCGTTCAGGACTTACTCGCCTCGAGGAGCACCTCACGCACAACAGCCCGTGGCCGTCAGGGCGGCGGTTGGCAGCGTGGCGGCTGACAGGGCGGCGATCGGCATAGCGTCAGCCGAAGGCGTTGTGGTGGTCAGGCGTCGTTCGACCGATGGCATCCGCTCAGGTGGTCGTCGACGAGGCCGGCCGACTGCATCAGGGCGTACATGGTGGTGGGGCCGACGAACGTGTAGCCCCGGGTGCGCAACTCCCGGCTCAGTGCCATCGATTGCATTGTGGTCGCCGGGACCTCGCCGCGCTCCCGCAGCCGGGGGCCGCGGGCTTCGGGCGCGAAGCTCCAGATCAGCTCGGTCAGGCTCTCGCCGAGGTCTCGGGTGACCCGGGCGTTCCGGATGGTGGCCTCGATCTTGCCGCGGTGCCGGATGATGCTCGCATCCGCGAGGAGCCGGGCGACGTCGACGTCGTCCATCACGGCCACGCGGTCGACGTCGAAGTCGTAAAAGGCGGCCCGGAAGGCCGGCCGACGTCGCAGGATGGTGATCCAGGACAGGCCGGCCTGGAACCCCTCGAGGCACAGCTTCTCGAACAGCAGCCTCTCGTCCCGGAGCGGACGCCCCCACTCTTCGTCGTGGTAGCGCTGGTATTCGGGGTCGCCGCCGACCCAGCCGCAGCGGGTGAGCCCGTCATCGCCGAGCTTCAGTGAGGCGGATGTCGTGGCCTCGGCTGGCAGCGCGCTGGTCGCCGGGGTGCTCATGAGCGGTGCTCGATGCCCTCGTGGTCGAGGAGCCAGACCTTGGTGGGCACTCCGCTGCCGCCGCTGTAGCCGGTGATGCGACGGTCGGCGGCGAGCACCCGGTGGCAGCCGATCAGGATCGGAACGGGGTTCGCCCCGACGGCGCCGCCCACGGCCCGGCCGGACCCCGGCTTGCCCAGCGATCGTCCCAGCTCGCCGTACGAGGTCGCCTCGCCGAAGCCGAGCTCGGACAGTCGCTGCCAGACGCCCTGCTGGAACGCAGTGCCCCCGCTCGGCGCCACGGGCAGGTCGAAAACCGTGCGGGTGCCGCCGAAGTACTCCGCCAATTGGCGCGCGGCCCGGTCGAGCAGGGGCGACGGGGCTTCCGGGGTCTCGTCGAGGGGCAGCTGTCCGTCGCGTTCGATGGAGAGGGAGAGGATGCGCTCGGCGTCACTCGTGAGTTCCAGCCGCCCAATGGGGCTGGGCAGCCGGATCAGGAAGGTTTCGATGGTCGTCATGCCTCGACTGTAGTCGGCGGCGCCCTGCGCACAGCGCGGGTTTCGGACCTGGCGTGGAAGGAGGGCCGGGCTGGGCTGGGGAGGAGCCGGCCGGCTTCAGGCGAGCCGGGTGTGGGGATACTCGGGGGAGCGGTGCTGGAATGCCAGGATGTCGGGATTCCGGATGATCCCCTCGTGGATCTCGATGGCCCGCCGAAGGGTCTCGTTGGCGGTCCAAGCGGCCTCGCCCGCAAGGACCTCGCGCAGGTACGGCAACAGCGCCTCGCTGATCTCCCACGTGGCGGAGTTCCAGAGGTACGACGGGCTGTGGTCGACCGCGTAGTAGGTGACGTTGGTGCCGACCCGGAAGGTCGGTTCGTCGAACGTCGTCGATTTCGCCCAACTGAAACCCATGCCGGTGTCGCAGGACACGTCGATGATCAGCGACCCCGGGGCCACCATCGGAAGATCATCGTTGCTCAGGAAGATGAGCGGGGCATTTGGGTCCTGCAGCACGCAGTTCACGATGACGTCGTGGCCGGCGAGAAACTCGGGCAGTGGCACCCGTTCGTTTCCCGGCAGGGCGAAGTTCCCGTTCGTGCCGTCGCCGTGGTCGAGCTGCACGATCTGGGCGGAGTGGATCGGGGAGCTGACCGCGGTCACGTCGCGATTGGTCAGCACCGTGACATCGTAGACACCGAGTGCGTTGAGCGCCGTCACGGCGCCCCGGGCGGTGGCCCCGAAGCCGATCACCGCGGCACGCTGCTTGCGGCCGTAGTCACCCGTCGAACCGATCAGGGACAGGGCGTGCAGCACGGAGCAATACCCGGCGAGCTCGTTGTTCTTGTGCAGCACGTGCAGGTGGAACTCGCCGCCTCCGGTCCAGTGGTTCATCGCCTCGAACGCGATCAGGGTCAGCCGCTTGTCGATGGCAAGCTGGGTGAGTTTCTCATCCTGCACGCAGTGCGGCCAGCCCCAGAGCACCTGTCCGTCGCGCAGTGCCGCGACATCCGCCAGCAGAGGCTTTGCGAGCAGGATGACGTCGCACTCCCGGATGAGGTCCGCGCGCGAGCAAAGCCCTCCCACGAGCGGGGCCAGCTGCTCGTCCGACACGCCGAACTGCTCTCCGTAGCCGCGCTCGAGAAACATTCGCTCCCGGAGGTCCGGATCGATCCGTTCGACATGTGACGGATGAATGGGCAAGCGCCGTTCATTCGGCTTACCGGAACGCGACATGACGCCGAGCGTGAAACGACTCACTGACACCCCTTTGTAGTTGAGTCCTGTTTAGCACAGGCCGGCGAGCCTAATGTGGAGGGATGGAGCAGATGGAGTACCGCAGACTGGGCAATTCGGGGCTCATGGTGTCCACGATCGGGTTGGGCTGCAACAACTTCGGACGCGCCGGAACCGCGACGGAGAGCCAGGCCGGAACCACCGCCGTCGTCAACGCGGCCGTCGACGCCGGGATCACCCTGTTGGACACGGCCGACATCTACGGCGCGGAACGCGGCCTCAGCGAGACCCTGATGGGTTGCGCGCTGCGGGGCAAGCGCGACCAGATCGTGCTCGCCTCGAAGTTCGGCATGGACATGAACGGTCGGAATGGACCCGACTGGGGCGCCCGCGCCTCACGTCGCTACATTCGACTGGCCGTCGAGGCGTCCCTCCGGCGCCTGCAGACCGACTGGATCGACCTCTACCAACTGCACCAGCCTGACCCGAACACCCCGATCGAAGAGACCCTGCAGACCCTCGACGACCTCATCCGCGAGGGAAAGGTGCGCTATATCGGCCACTCCAACCTGGCCGGCTGGCAGATCGCCGAGGCGGAGTTCACCGCCCGGCTGACGGGGCATCCGCGGTTCGTTTCGGCGCAAAACGAGTACAGCCTGCTGGTGCGTGACGCCGAAGACGAGGTGCTGCCGGCCGTCAACGCCTACGGGCTCGGCTTCCTGCCGTTCTTCCCCCTCTACAACGGGCTTTTCACAGGCAAGTTCTCTCGTGCGGGCGGCCCCGCCGACAGCCGCATCATGATGGTCCGGCCGCACCTGGCCCGGAACGCGCCCTGGGACGTCATCGAAAAGTACGAAGCGTTCTGCGACCAGCGCGGCGTGACCATGCTCGCAGCCACCTTCGCCTGGCTGCTGGCCCAGCCGGGGCTCACCAGCATCATCGCCGGAGCAACCCGCCCGGAACAGATCCTGCAGAACGCCACCGAGGGCAGCGCGTGGAGGCCGTCGCCCGAGGACGTGGCCTGGATCTCGGACCTCTTCGCCTGAACCGTCCTCTCTGGAACCCGAACCCCGATTCCACTTTGTGAGTGAGCGCTCACTCATAAAAGCTGGGGGGATGTCCGTCAAACCTGCGCGCGCGAAAGCCCTGTCCGTCGAGGACCGGCAGTCGATGATCCTCGACGCGGTCACGCCGCTGCTGATCGAGCACGGCCAGACCGTCACCACTCGACAGATCGCCCAGTGCGCCGGGATCGCCGAGGGCACCATCTTCCGAGCCTTCGACAGCAAGGACAACCTGCTCCGGGCGGCCATGGACCGTCAGCTCGACCCCGAGCCGTTCCGTCTCGAACTTGCCGCGCTCGACCGTGAGCTCCCGCTCGAGGAACGGGTGCGCGCCATGGTCTCCCTGCTGCGCCGCCGCTTCGCGCAGGTCTTCGCGCTGATGACGGCGGTGGGCTCGATGGGCAGACCCCACACCCACGACGTCGCGCACGAGTTCACCGTGCTGCTCGCCGACGTGCTCGCGCCTGACCTCCTGCGCCTCACGGTTGCCCCGGAGCGTTCAGGGCAGGTCATCCGGATGATCGCGCTTGCGGCATCCGTGCCCCACATCACGGCCGGCCCCGACTTCGACGACGATGAGCTCACCGCCCTCATCCTCTACGGCATCATCGGCTTCCCGACGCCGCCGAACGCCCCCTGCTAGGAGATCCGATGCTCTGGAAACTGCTCGTGAAATACCTGCGGCCGTACCGGCGGCTGCTGGCAGCCGTCGTCGTGTTCCAGCTGGCCCAGTCGATCGCCTCGCTCTATCTGCCCACCCTCAACGCCGACATCATCGATGAGGGCATCGCCACGGGAGACACCGTGTACATCCTGCGCATCGGTGGTCTGATGCTGCTGATCACCCTGTTCCAGATCGTGTGCGCGATCGTCGCCGTCTTTTTCGGCGCGAAGGCCGCCATGGGGCTCGGACGCGACCTGCGCGGCGCTGTCTTCACCCGGGTCGGCGAGTTCTCCGAGCAGGAGGTCACCCGGTTCGGCGCCCCGTTGCTGATCACCCGGTCGACCAACGACGTGCAGCAGGTGCAGATGCTCGTGCTGATGACCGCCACCATGATGGTCACCGCACCGATCCTGTCCATCGGCGGCGTGATCATGGCCGTCCGGCAGGACGTGCAGCTATCCTGATTGATCGCCGTGAGCGTGCCCGTGCTGTTGATCGCGGTCGGGCTGATCATCGCGCGGATGGTGCCGCTGTTCCTCCTGATGCAGACCCGCATCGATACGGTGAACCGGGTGCTGCGGGAACAGCTCACGGGCATCCGCGTCATCCGGGCGTTCGTGCGCGAAGACGTCGAGTCCGTGCGGTTCGGCAAGGCGAACATGGATGTCACCGACACCGCCCTTCAGGCCGGCCGCCCGATGGCCCTGATGTTCCCGGTCGTCATGCTCGTCCTGAACGTCTCCAGCGTGGCCGTGATCTGGTTCGGGGCGTTCCGGATCGAGGACGGGTCCATGCAGGTCGGCACCCTGGTTGCCTTCCTTAGCTACCTGATGCAGATCCTGATGGCCGTGATGATGGCCACGTTCATGGCCGTGATGATCCCGCGGGCGACCGTGTCGGCCGACCGGATCGGCGAAGTGCTCGAGACCGAGTCCAGCGTGCGCCCGCCGCGCCACCCCGTCGTCGACAGTATCGGCCGCGGAGAGGTGGAACTCGTGGACGTGGGCTTCGCCTACCCCGGCGCCGAGCAGCCGGCGCTCTCCGACGTGAGCTTTACCGTGCATCAGGGGCAGACCACCGCGATCATCGGCAGCACCGGATCGGGCAAGACCACCCTGGTCAACCTGCTGCCTCGCCTCTTCGACGCCACCAACGGCAGCGTGCGGGTCGACGGGGTGGACGTGCGCGAGCTCCACCCTGACCTGCTCTGGGGCAGCATCGGGCTGGTGCCGCGGAAGCCGCATCTGTTCTCCGGCACCGTGCGCAACAACCTGCTCTACGGCAAGCCCGACGCCACTGAGGCGGAACTCTGGGAGGCACTGACCATCGCGCAGGCCCGCGACTTCGTGGCGGAGATGCCGGACGGCCTCGATGCCCCGATCGCGCAGGGCGGCATGAATGTGTCCGGCGGGCAGCGGCAGCGCCTGGCCATTGCCCGGGCCCTGGTCAAACGGCCCGAACTCTATATCTTCGACGACTCGTTCTCCTCGCTCGACCTGGCGACGGATGCTCGGCTGCGCGAGGCACTGGCCGTCGGCACGGGTGGCGCCACCATGGTGATCGTCGCCCAACCGCCTCCCGCTGCGCTACTTCGACACGGTGCAGCGAGGCGAGCTGCTCAGCCGGGTCACCAACGACGTGGACAACGTCTCACAGAGCCTGCAGCAGTCGCTGAGCCAGGCCGTCACCTCTCTGCTCACCGTGGTGGGCGTCATCGTGATGATGTTCCTGCTCTCGCCTCTCCTGGCCCTGATCGCCCTGGCCACAGTGCCGCTGACCCTGGTCACGACCGTCCTGATCGCCCAGCGCTCGCAGAAGTTGTTCGTCGCCCAGTGGACCCACACCGGCGAGCTGAACGGCCAGATCGAGGAGACCTTCACCGGCCACGCCCTGGTCAAGGTGTTCGGCCGCCAGAAGGAGGTGGAGCAACGCTTCCGGGCCAAGAACGACGAGCTCTACGAGGCCAGCTTCGGCGCCCAGTTCGTCAGCGGCCTGATCATGCCGGCGATGACATTCATCGGCAACCTCGTCTACGTCGGGATCGCCGTCGTCGGCGGCCTCCAGGTGGCATCCGGGGCCATGCAGCTCGGCGATGTGCAGGCGTTCATCCAGTATTCCCGCCAATTCACCCACCCGCTGGCCCAACTCGGGTCGATGGCGAACCTGCTGCAGTCCGGCGTCGCCTGCGCCGAGCGCGTCTTCACCCTGCTCGACGCCGATGAGCAGAGCCCCGACCCGGAGCGCGCCGAGGCACCCACGACCGCCCACGGCCGGCTGGTCTTCGAGAACGCCTCGTTCCGCTACCCGGCGGACAAGCCGCTGATCGACAGCCTCAGCCTGGTGGCCGAGCCCGGCCAGACCGTGGCCATCGTGGGCCCCACCGGGGCAGGCAAGACCACCCTGGTGAACCTGATGATGCGCTTCTACGAGCTCGACGCCGGCCGGATCACGCTCGATGGCGTGGACGGGCGCCGAATGACCCGCGACGACCTGCGTGGACGTATGGGCATGGTGCTGCAGGACACCTGGCTGTTTGGCGGCACGATCCGCGACAACATCGCCTACGTGCGTCCAGATGCCACGGAGAAGGAGATCCTGGACGAGGCGACCAGCTCCGTCGACACGCGCACCGAGGTGCTCGTGCAGAAAGCGATGCGCGCCCTCCGCGCCGTCCGGAACGAATTCGACGGAGATTTTGCCCAAAGCGGCCCTAGAATGACCAAAAACCGCTCTGGAGACCAGAATCTCCGTCGAATTGGTTCAGTCAGGCCCGGCGGTGCGCCTCCAACTCGCGCGCGCAGTCGATGCACAGCTCCGCGGACGGCCGGGCCCCGAGTCGTTCCCGGCCGATCGGTTCGCCCCGGCGGGTGCAGAACCCGTAGCTGCCGTCCACGATGCGCGCCAAGGCCTGGTCGATCGCCGCAGACTGCGCCGCCAGGTCGCTGTGCACACCCGAGATGCGCGACCACTCCATGGTCAGGGTGGGTCCTTCGGGGTCGTGCTCGTCGTCGGCGGTGCCGGTGTTTCTGGCCTTGATCACACCGTCGAGGGTGGTGCCGATCCGGCCGAGCGTGATGTCGAGGTCGCGGCGCTGATGGCGGAGCAGCTTCTCGAAGTGCCGCAGGTCGGCGGGGGTCAGTTTCGTCCGGGTGGGCATGGGCGTCTACTCCGCCGCCGGGGGGCGACGTGAGCCGCCGGCGCGCACTGTCGATCCGTCATTCCGGTGCATGATTCCCGTCCTCTCAAGCCGGGCACGGCAATGCGCCGGCACGCTGCGTGGTTCTCGCTGTTGAAGATACGCCCGCGCCGGCCGGCTGCCGCGGGACTGCGAGGGGTCGCTTCAGGCGACCGTGACCGGGATATCGTGCAGGCCGGTGGCCCCATCGGGGATCACGTCCCGGCGCACGGGAGTCTGCACCAGGCCCGCGGCATCCGTCGCCCGCACCCGCAGGGTGTGCCGCCCGGCCGATGCCGGCCAGACCCAGCTCCACTGGCGCCAAGTGTCGGCCGAGATCGCGTCGGCCAGGGTCGCGTCGTTCCAGGCTCCGTCGTCAACTTGCACCTGCACGCCGCGGATGCCCACGTACTGCGACCAGGCCACACCCGCCACGATCACCGGTCCGGCCGCGACGTCGGTGTTCCGGCTCGGCACATCGATCCGGGAGGAGAGCTTGACCGGTCCTCGGGCGGTCCAGCCGCGCGTCGTCCAATAGGCGGTCTCCCGGTCGAAGCGGGTCACGTTCAACTCGACCACCCATTTCGTGGCCGACACGTAACCGTAGAGCCCGGGCACGACCATGCGCACCGGGTAGCCGTGCTCGAGGGGGAGCGGCTCCCCGTTCATCCCCACCGCGAGGATCGCATTGCGGTCGTCGGTGAGAACCTCCAGCGGGGTGCCCGCGGTCCAGCCGTCCTCGCTGCGGGAGAGCACCATGTCGGCCCCGGCGAGAGGCCGGGCCCGCGCCAGCAACAGGCGGATCGGGTAGCCCAGCCAGGTCGCGTTGCCGATCAGGTCGCCGCCGACGGCGTTAGAGACGCAGGCGAGAGTGGTCGTGCTCTCCTCGAGGGGCAGGGCGAGGAGCTCGGCGAAGTCGATCTTGATCTCCCTCTCGACCATCCCGGTGACCGTCAGCGTCCAGGTTCCCGGGTCGATCCGGGGCACCTGCAGGGCGGTGTCGATGCGGTAGAAGTCAGCGTTCGGGGTGATCAGCGGAGTGAGGCCGGGGAGGTCCAGAGCGGCACCGTCTGGGATCGGGGCACCGGGAACGGCCGCGGCCGGCAGTGTGAAGCGCGCGCGCGCCGCATCCGTCGCCCGGATACCGGCCGAGATCAGCTGCCCGCCGGCCGCGGCGAGCACGCCCAGGCCGGCGCTGGCCCCGGCCCAGACCAGGAACCGACGGCGGTCCGGAGCGGATGCCTCGGCGCCTCCGGGCGTGCGGCGCAGCTGGGCGACCATCACCGTGAGGAGCACGGCCGAAACGACCATCGCCAGCACCGCGGGCATCGCGTCGAAGGCGGCGGTGTTCTCCCGGGACAGCACCGCGAAGACGGCCAGCGCGCCGGCCAGGGCCACGAGGACCCGGCCGATCGGCGCCCGCCGGAACTCCAGCACCCCGGCGGCGGCGGCCAGCACCACGGCACCGAGCGCGACGCAGAACACCAGTACGACCTTGTCGGCCGTGCCGAACAGGGCGATGACGAGTTCCTTCAACCAGGCCGGGGCACGGTCGATGACCAGCGCGCCGACGGCGAAGATCGGGCTGCCCACCGGGGCGAGCAGGGCGGCCGTCAGCTCGGCCGCGCCGAGGCCGGCCAGGGCGGCGGCCACGCCGGCCGTCGCGGGCCGCCCGAGCCGTGCCGGG
>NZ_SOGE01000018.1:0-44023 GCF_004402575.1 Cryobacterium sp. TMT2-4
CCTGACCTCGACCAAGCCCCACACCCTCACCAGCTTCGCGAAAGTCGACGGTAACCGCCTCTGGTATCCACCGGAAGAGTGAAACCCGAGGGTGCCAATTCGAAGCAAGATGGTGCAGCGAATACGCTCGAAAGATCCAGCAAGATTATGGCAGTGGAAGGCATACCAACGACAAAAAAATTCTCAGTCGGCGATCACGTGCGCTGGAACTCCGAGGCCGGCCATGTGCACGGCACCATCGCGAAAATTCATACGATAGACGTGGAATACAAAGGGCACACTCACCGCTGCAGTCCCGATGATCCGCAGTACGAGATCACGAGCGACACGACCGACCACGTGGCGATGCACAAGGGCGAGGCCCTGACGAAAATCTAGCCATTCGTGACCACCAATGCAGACAAACGGCGAGCCACGGTTACGGGCGGCCTGGTTTGTAGGTTGAGACGGATGCCGCATCAGCTAACCAGTATCGCCAGGGGAAATTCGTCGCATTGCCGCCGGGTCCGCTGACGCCAACGCGTGGTCCGGTTCGGTGGGGTAACACCAGGCCATCATCCGGAACGAAAAACTTCCACTGTCCGCCAAAAAGATCGTCACCGTCGTTTGCCAGGGTTGCCCCGAAGGTTTGGGCAACGCAGCCTGGGCCCCGCGCCAAACTGCTACTGGGAAGAGGAACTTTTCGTGGTTTGCTTTCTCGACGGCTGCGGGCAATGGCGGCACCTCCCATCACGTCTCCCGCCCTGATGAGACAACCGTATGGCTGTCCTGGTTGTCCGGCGACGAGGTTCAGCGAGTGGTGCATTCCATAGGTGAAGTAGCAGTAGAGGTGCCCGGCGGGACCAAACATTGTCTTGTTCCGATTCGTCTGGCCCCGATAGGCGTGTGCGCCGGGGTCGCGTTCACCCGCGTACGCCTCGACCTCGGTAATTCGAATGGTCACAATGCCGTCGTCATCGGTGCGTTGAAGGATGCAGCCGAGAATTTCGGGTGCGACATTGAGCACCTCGCGGGCAAAGAACTCTCGGTTCGCTAGATGAAATCCGTTCGGCAAAGTCACTTGGTTATCGTATGCATTCCTGGCGAGCAACGCGCGAACGAGCGTTCAGAGCATCTCAGAAGTTGATCTGGTCTCAACGTCACGCGAAACAATTTTTTGAATGAGCAGCGCAAGAGATGCAGCGGCATGAGACGGTGACGTCGGTTCGTCGTCGTCTCCAACCTCCGCGATTCCTCCAGATCACCGAGATCTCTGTTGCTGTGGCGATTGCCTGGACACCGTTCCCTTTCCTCCCTGGAAACGCTCAGGAATTGCGGTACTACGCGCCGCTGGGCGCACTTCTGAGCATGCACCCAACCCTCATGCGTTCGCTCCGCAGCGCTTTACAAACCCTCGCTGGGCTGGCCTTCGGAATCGCCCTCGCCGGGGCCGTGCTCATCCTGAGCGAGCCCAGCGTTTAGACGATCTGGCTGGTCATCGGCCTCAGCCCCCTTATCGGAAGCATGCGATGGCATACTGTGGGCGGAGGTCGAGCGGTTGAGCAGTTTTTGAGGCACCCTCGCCACGCACCTCAGCGATATCGGCGTGGCCTTGGTTGGGAGTTGGCCTCCCGAGCGTGAACTCCGGGCGACCAGGGGCAGCGCACTCACGGACGCGGCACGAGACGTCAGGTCGGCTGTGCAACGCGCCGATGAGAGTCGTAAGGGTAACCCTCGCGCTCGTTTCAACCGCAGAAATCTTGTTGTTGACTAGGAGTACCTCGCGGCCCTGGAGAACGTCACCTTTCACGTGCGCAACCTGACCGAGGTTTTTGCGGGCATGATCTGGGGTAAACCGATTCCCCTTGAGCTGCCGCCCGAACTGCCTCCGGTTCTCAGCGATGCCCTGCACGCAGTCGCAGAAACCTTGCGTGCCCCGGACGATGGCCCGCGTGATAGCGCGCCCCTTGATGCCGCCGTAGCGGCAGTCGAGGCGATTCTGCACGGCATGCAAGAGTTGGGTGCCGGGGCGACGTCGCTTAGCCCCACGGCCGCGATCGTCATCGATCTGAAGTGCATTTTGGTCGCCCTTCGCCCTGGGACCGAAAGAGATTCTGAAGAGTCTCCCTCGCCCGTCGTTCAGCCCGTCCCATCGCCTGTTCACGCTGCTGAGGTTCCGCGCACAGGAACCTTCTCGTTCCCGCGAGTTTTTCCTTACCCGGGTTGACCTTGGATTAGCCTTCGGTACTGTGAATGGGATTGCAGAAACTATTTCATCCGTCGAATTCGCATTAGGAGGTCATCATGCCCAACGCCATCGAGACTGTCGACGTCAACGTTCCCGTTACCGTCGCGTATAACCAGTGGACAAAATTCGAGGAGTTTCCAAAGTTTCTCAGTTTTGTTGAATCCGTCACGCAGGTGACCGACACTCTCACCGAGTGGAAGGTTAAAGTCGGTGGCGTGGAGCGCGAGTTTGAGGCTCGGATAACCGAGCAGCACCCTGACGAGCGTGTTGCCTGGAACAGCACCGGCGGGCAGGTTGACCACGCGGGAGTTGTCACGTTCCATAAGTTGGCCGCGAACGAGACACGGGTGACGGTACAGCTTGATTGGGAGGCGACAGGGCTGCTTGAGAAGGCTGGGGCCGCTCTCGGTATCGACGATCACGCCATTAAAAAAGACCTCAGGAACTTTAAGGAGTTCATCGAGGCGAAGGGAACCTCCGACGGCGGATGGCGCGGAGATGTGAAGGCCTGACGCTGCCGGAAGACCAACCTCGGCAAGCGCTACTGGATAGAGTCGTCGGTCAACCGGATCAGTGAAGGCAAATATAAAGAAATCGCACCTGAGGCTTCTCAGGAACGATTTCTGGTTTGAGTGGATCTTGCGGTTTCGTGTGGCTGCGAGTTCTTCTTCAGCGCCGTAGCTCCGGCTGTTTTTCTGTGTTCACCTGTGTCGGATGGTCTCGAACGCTGTGTGTTTCACTTTGTCCGGGCGCATGAAGTCAGTCGGGCTCGATTGCTCGGGGCACATCGAGCCGTGAACCTTCGGGTTCTCCTTGCCAGGGACTGCGCTGGTGGCTAGGGCATTGCCGGGCGGTCGCCTTCGCGCAACCAGTCGTCGAAGAAAGTCTGGAGTTGCTGGCCTGAGCTCTCTTCCATTACGGCTTCGAAGTCCGCAGTGGTCGCATTCGAGTCGTCGTACTCAGTCAGCCACAAGCGGGCGCCGGCGAAGAACGCGTCGTCACCGATCTTCGCGCGCAATGCGTACAGGGTAGCCGCGCCTCGCAGATAGACCGGATTCGCAAAGAGGCTGTCGCGACCCGGGTCTGCGATGTTGAGTGCCCAGCCGTCGTTTGCGTCCAGGTATGCCACCGTGTCGGCGAACTGATTGGAAATTGATGCGGTGCCCTGATGTTCTGCCCAGAGCCACTCGATATAGGTCGCCCAGCCTTCGTTCAGCCAGATGTCCTTCCAATCAGCCGGGGTCACAGAGTTGCCGAACCACTGGTGCCCCAGTTCGTGCACCACTGTGTTTTCGTCCGCGACCTCGGAGTACACCGGGCGGGTCTGAGTCTCTAGGGCGTAGTCGACCGAGTCGTCGTCGACAATGGCGCCGAACGACTCGAACGGGTATCGCCCGAATTGGGCCTCCAGAAAGGTGATCATCTGGGGCTGCAGCGCGAGTGCCGCCGCTGTTTCTGCAAGAGGCGCGCCCGTCACTCCATCGTCGATCGCATTGATGATCGGCAGACCGTCCGGACTCACGTCGCGGGACAAGGCGTAGTCGCCTACGCTCGCCGTCGACAGGTAGCTGGACATCGGGTCGGATGCCCGCCACGTCCATGTTGTCCAGCCGGCCTTTGTCTTGGGCGCCCCGGCGGGCAGCCCGTTTGCCACAGCTGTCTTACCGGCCGGCACCGTGATGCGGAACCTGTAAGTTGCCTTGTCTTCCGGGTCGTCGTTCACGGGGTACCAGGTCGCCGCTCCATCGGGCTCGTTGACCACCATCGCGCCATCAGCAGTGGTGACCCACCCGTAAAGGGCCCCGGTGGTGTCTAGTGGCCGCCCGGTGATCCCGCCATATTCAATGACAATGGTCGTCGTCTGTCCTGCTTCGAGCTTCGGCCGCAGCTCAACGGTGAGTTCCCAGTATCGGTTTGCATTGTCCTGCTTCTGTGACCACTCGGCGCTGTCTTTGCCTTGCGCTTTCCCGTGTGCCGCCGCCTTGCCGTCCACCCGGACCGACGAAACGTCGAGGCCGCGTAAGTCGAAGTTAAGCGACTGCAGATCCTGCTTCGCGCGGAGTGTGATGGTCGCGACGCCGCTGAGGCGGCCTGTGAGGACCGTGGGTTCCGTCGGCGGCGTGTAGCGAAGGGCAAGGTCGTAGTGCTGGACGTCGTACCCGCCGTTGCCGGCGTTGGGGAAGTACACGTCACCGCTTCCGGCCGCGCCGGCCGTAGAGCGCGCCCCGTCCTTCCCAAGGGAGACCTGCGCCGTCTCACTGAATGCGCCAGACGCGACCGTTGTCGGCACGATTGCGACCGCTGGAGCTAACCTCGCCCTGGCGTCGGACGCGTTGGGGGTTACTGCTGTTCCGGTTCCGCAGGCGGCCAAAGCGAACACGGATAACCCCGCGAGTGCGACGGTTGTGAGCCTTCTCAATGAATCCAAGGGACATCCCCTTTGTTGGCAGTGAGGTCGAATATGGACTGGCTGGACTGGAGAAAAGCGTGAAGACGACGGTTAAATTCAGGGAATCCACAATTTAGTGCCCATCTCCGGCAACATCAACCGCGCTCATGGAATTGGCGCAGCAAGCACAGTGCACCCGGCGTCGTTGCTCCCGCGAGTGGATGTCCGTGGGACTGTGACGCGGGCTCTTCGCGTTGGTTGCCTACGTCGGTGAGTATGCGACTTGAGTCGGCGGCCACTTCCATGCGGTTACGGCAATGGCGATGAGAAGTACCACTTCGATGAAGCTACCGAGGAGGTAGTGGACCCATGCGTCGCGAATGGCCAGACAGGATGAAGACCCAGAAAGAAGGGGCGGACGATGTTAGCTGAGAGCCCAGAGAGGCAGAGTCCCGACGAAGAGACCAAGGGTCATGAGCGCGATCGCCGCCGGATGTGACGCTGGGACGTCTCCGGTTCCGAGTCTGTTGGTGATGCGGGCCAGGAGCGCATGGGTTCGTTGGCGAGAGAGCAGGCCGATGACTAGGAGCGTTAGGCAGGGTAGGCAGTAGATGACCGTATACCCGGCCAGCACCAGGAGCGCTTCACCTGTGCTGGCTTGCGCGTCGAGGAGCCTTTCGATAGCGATGAAGTAGGGGAACGCGTTGGGCAGATCGGCGGCCGTGAGTAGTGCGCCAAAAGGGAATGCAGTCCACGGGGTAAACCACGTGGGCAGTTCGATGGGTTTGCGGGGTCGGGTTCGGAAGCGTCGAACGCCAGCGATAACCACCGCGGCTCCCGCTGCCCCGAAGGCGACATAGCGCAGCGCGAGCACAATGCCGCCGACGGCGCCTGCGGCTGCGCTAGCGCCGAGAAACAGTGCTGCACCCGCCACGAACACGGTTGTGGCCGCGCCGAGAATGGTCACCAGTGCCGTTAGTCCGGGCCGACTGGGTGCAACAAGCAGGATGAGTGTGACGGCGACGATGGTCGCAGGATTGAAGGCGTCGAGGGCCGCTAGGCCGGCAATCGCGCCCAGTAGCGCTCCACTCATTGTCTTGACGCACCACCGGGTCGAGGGATCAGGGCGTCGAGGAGTGCGTCGAGTTGTGCGGGGGTGGGGGCAGGCTCGATGCCGGCGATCACGTTGGCTGCGAGTCCGTCACCGACGAGGCGGATCACCCGCGCGCGTGTGACGTCGCCCGTTTCCTTCTGAATCATGGCCTCCCACCGAGAGCCGGCTTCCTGCGCGGCGGTAGCGACGTCATCACCCGGCGACTCGACCGCCCGGTGCGCGACCGCTAAAGCTCGGAACAGAGCCACGTCATCACCCGTCGGCACGGAAAGCCTGAGCCAGGCTTCCGCCGCCCGGCCCTCCATCGACGCCGCAAGCATCGCTACGTCGAGCTCCTCCAACGCCCCGATGGCCAAGCCCTGAACAAGAGCCGCGCGCGAAGGAAAATGATGGATCAGTCCGCCCTTTGACACCCCCGCAGCACTCGCGGTGCTATTCAAGGACGGCACAACACCGCGCTCGAGAGTGAGGTTTCGGGCTGCGCTGAGAATAAGTGACCGACGATCCATGGGACCATTCTAGATGCAAACCGACCGGTCGGTCGGGCATCGTTGTTGATCGGCCAGGAGATTATCCCGGCGCAGTAGTGAGTCACGATCGCATCCGGCAAACTCGTTCTTTTCCGGGGCGCGCCACAACGGTCGCACTGACCGCTGCGGGGTCCGAAACCAGATGTGACGATTCCGGCACCGGTCCCGTCATCCGCTCTCGCGGGCGTGGATCAGCCAGGGAACGCTGCGTCGTAGACCGCGCGGAGCTCGGCGCTGTCGGCCCCGGTGACGCCGCAGCCGGTGATCGTTCCATCGACTGCGCCGACGAGGTAGCTCTGGCCGACCACGAAGGGCACGCCCGAGAAGTCGGAGGTCATCGCGTCGACCTGCGTTACCTCCACGCGGTCGGCGACGTCGCCAGCGAAGCGCTCCCTGACCTCCAGCAGAACGGTGTCGCCCTGGATCTGCAGCACCGTCGCGGCGAACGCATGCTCCTGCGCCGCGACGGCCGCCGGCTCGAGCCTGAGGCAGCTGCCGCTCGCGAGGCCTCCGTCCATGGGAGGCTGCAACGCCTCGACGGTGGGCTCCGGGCCGCCGACGACGAGGGGCACGACGATTGCGGCGGCGATGGCGAGGCCGGAGGCGATGCCGACCACCGGCATCCACCGCCGCAAGGCGCGTCGCGGCGCCGTGGGGGTGACGGTCGTGGTGTCAGGGGATTGGTCGGTCATGATCTGTTCCATTCTGTGGTCGAGCCATGTCGGCGAGGCAGGGGGCAGCGTGCGGGCCGGATCGGCGGCGCGCAGCTGATCGCGCAGCGCACGGTCATCGTCGTGCATCTTCGCTCCCTTCGTCGTACGGTACATGTCCGGTCGGGTCGCCGGATTTCAGTAGCTCCTGCTTGAGGCGAGCCTTCGCACGGTGTAGGCGGATCGCCGCTGCGTTCGCGCTGATGCCGAGCACGACGGCAATCTGCGTGCTTTTCAGCTCGTCCCATGCCCACAGCCGCAGGATCTCCGCGTCGTTTCGACGCAGGCCGGCGAGGGCGGTGGTCACGCGGGCCGTCTTGGCGGCGCCATCGACGGTGGATGCTGCGGGGTTCTCGTCCGCAGCGGCCGGCGGCGGGTCGATGGCAATGATGCGGCCGATGAGACGGATGCGCCGGCGCTCGGCGCGTTGAGCGTTGCTGAGGCACTGTCGAGCGACGACGATCGCCCAGGGAAGTGCGTCGTCGGGCACCTCGTCGAGGCGGCGCCAGCACACCAGCAGAGTGTCGCCGATCACGTCGTCGGCCGTCGCGGCGTCGGTGCGGCGGTGCAGATAGCGGCGCACAGGGTCGACGACGAGCACGGCGAGGTTACGCATCCGCTTCTCGCGATCGGTGTCGGTCACAACTCTCATACTGAGGGATGTCCGGCAGGGGCGCGGGGATTTCAGGCGAGGTGCTTTCGCACTGCAGGAGATCGGCGGTGACCGTAGACCGGGTGCAGCGAGAGGATAATTCGGGAAAGCAGCTCTGTCACAAGAGTGGTCACGCCACATGTTCGGTGTGGCGTTTTTCTATGCCGTTTTCCAGGAGTTCCCATGTCCGCACGACCCTGGCTCATCACCTCAGCGCTCATGGTGGCCGCGATCACCCTTGTCGGCTGCGCCCAGCCCGCGCCGGAGTCGAGCAAGCCACCGGTGGCGGAGCCGGCGCGATGGTCTTGCGACGGCGCGAGCGGACCGGCATCGTGGGCGGAGGTGGACCCCGGCTTCGCGGCCTGCGGCGCGGGCACCGCCCAGTCCCCGATCGACCTGCCCGCGACCATGCCCGCACCGAGCTCGGTCATCCAGCTGAGCGCGGAGGACGCGGAGGCCGATGTGTTCGACACCGGGCACGCGGTGGAGTTCGAGGCCGACGGCGAGGGCGAGACCCTGACTTTCGCCGGCGACGAGTACAGTCTGCAGCAGATGCACGCCCACGTGCCGTCGGAGCACACCGTGAACGGCCAGCCGGCGGCGGCCGAGCTGCACCTGGTGCACGCGGATGCGGCTGGCAATCCACTGGTACTGGGCATCCTCGTGGCCGAGAGGCAAACATCCGGCGTCCTGGCGCCGTTCATCGACAGGGCCACGCATATGGCTGACGACGAGGACGTGACAATGGATATCGCGGCCGTGCTGCCGCGGACGCTGGACAACTACGAGTACTCGGGCAGTCTGACCACACCGCCGTGCACCGAGGATGTGCAGTGGGTCGTGACGAGCACGCCGATCTCGATGTTGGCGGAGCAGATCGGCACACTTGAAGGCGCACACAGTCACAATGCACGGCCGACGCAGCCGCTGGGGGACCGGGATGTGGTTGGCGGATCCATGAAGCTCGGGATCGAGGGGTAGCGGCCGGGTCGTTCCGGGTTAGCGCGCCGGGGCTTCCGGGCCCGGAACCCATAAGTGGCGATTGTGGGCAGGCTGAAGTTGGCCAGCGGCAAGGCTTCGCTGGAAGGCCTCGCATCCGCCGCCAAAGTCCGATGGAACTCGACACTGCTAGGTTTGCGGCATGGACGAAATTTCAGTCCGCGACGAAATCGTCTATGTCTGTGATCCAGCCCTTCGCGCCTATCTGCGCGGATTCATACGGAACGCCGTGTAGTTGGCCGTGTCTCCTCACGATCGCCATCATGCAGGCACGTTCAGGCACGGAACCACGGGGATCTGCACAGCTACCGGCTGACCAGGCGAGTAGGGGGCGGATCCCCGAACGCCACGCTCTGCTCGATGTCGAGGGTCAACGCGTCATCCCGAAACTCGAGCGTGTACGTGCGCGAGAACGGCGTGCCCACGTTGTGCGCCCGCACGACCAGAGTGCTGGGGGAGACCCACGCGCCGCTCGCCAGTACCGGGGCATCGGCGGATGCCACCCATTCGCCGTGGCCGAAGGCTAGCCGCCGGCCCACGCCGCCACGGATGATCGTGAGCAGTCCCGGCTCGAAAGTTACCGCGGTCACGTCCGCATCGTCGAAGTCGAAGCGGACGCCCGCCACCCGCGCCGCCGTCTGTGACGTGGGTTCGCCCACGACGGTCGGCAGGGTGAGGCCCGCCAGCTTTCCGGCAAGTCCACTCGGTATCTCTGCGAGCGGCTGGTCGGTGAAAGCGGGCAGCAGGTGTTCCCAGACGAGATCGAGCGCGCGCTGCGCGGTCGGGAGCGCCGCAGTCAGCACAACCACGGCATCCGTTTCTGGAAGCACGAGGCAGACCTGACCGAACGCTCCGTCAGCGCGGTAACCGGTCGGCCGGTTCCGCCAGAACTGGTAGCCGTAGCCCTGACGGCCGTCGACGTCGTGCTCGGTGCCCGACGTGTCCACCTGCACCCGGGTGGCCTCGTCGATCCACTCCGCCGGCACGAGTCGCGTGCCGTTCCATTCGCCGCGTTGCAGCAGCAGCTGGCCGAAGGTCGCGAGCTGCTCGGTCGTGAGGGAGAGCCCCCAGCCGCCGGCGTCGATGCCGCGCGGGCAGGACTCCCACGTGGCGCCGATGATGCCGAGCGGGTCGAACAGCCGCGGGGTGAGGTAGTCGAACAGACGCTCTCCGGTGAGCCGCTGCAGGATCGCCGAGAGCAGGTAGCTCGCGCCGCTGTTGTAGACGTAGTGGGTGCCCGGCGCGAACTCGAGGGGCTGGGCCAGGATGGTGCGCGCCCAGTTGTCACCGTGCGAGTCGTCGGCGAGGGACACCGTATCGGTCGGATGCCCCGTGGTCATGGTGAGCAGATGGCGCACAGTCAGCGCGGCCAGGCGCGGGTGGATCTGCTTGGGCAGGTCGTCTGGTAGCAGGTCGACGACGAGGTCGTCGAATGTAAGCCGGCCCTCGCCGATGGCGAGCCCGACGGCGGTCGAGGTGAAGCTCTTGCTCACCGAGAACATGAGGTGCGGATGCTGCGCCGCGAAGGGATACCACCAGCCCTCCGCAATGACGCAACCGTGTCGAACGACCATGAGGCTGTGCAGGGTCTCGAGCTGCGCCTCCGCCGCGGCGATGAAATCGAGAATGGCGGCGGAGGAGATTCCCTCGGCCTCGGGGGTGCTGCGGGGGAGCGGGGTCATGGTTCAATTGTGCCGGGTCGAACGGATTCGGGTACTCGGGCTCGGACGGCTTGCTGAAGTTGCGCATCCAATCGGCCCGGTCGAAAAAAGTCTTGAGATCGCTCGGAGGTTGGTTCAAGTTTGCCCCTGTTCACGCGCGTCGGATTATCTTAAATGCTAAGCGAATCGCCCCCCTCGGGCAGTATGTGGCCCATACCGAGACCGTCGGGCCCGTAGCGGTGTTCCACCGGTCTCGTCGGATGCGATGTGTTTGGCTCAATCCGGCTTCCGCACAGTCCCTAACTGGGGTATGTACAGTCCGGACCCTTATTGACAGGATCTTCAAGATCTCGCCACCGACACCTAGCGGCGGCATGGTCTTGCTCGGAGGAACTTGCACCCTCGAGAAACCCGACTAGCAAAAGGCCCCTGTCTTGATTCCTGTCAAATTTCGCGTTGGTGCGATCACGGCCCTGAGCGCCATTATTCTCGCTGTGTGCGTTTCACCCGCTTCTGCCGCTACTAATTCGCTAACGATCACCCCCACCGAGTGGAACGTCGTCGGGTTGGACAGCAACAGTGTTACGTCAGGGCCCAACCAGTTTTCGGTTGGTGCCAAGGTATGCAACGTAACCGGCACGGCGGTTAGCGGTGTTGACGTGGCATGGAATTGGACGACTGCCAATACCTACATCAATCTCGACAGCACTGCGACAAAAAGTGTTCCCGCTATCGCTGCCAATTCGTGCACGAAGCTATGGTGGACGGTCGAGATCACACGCGATGCGGCGGCCTACAACGCCAAACGTGGCTTCACGATTTCGGCTGCGGCCCCGGGAGTCACCACCGTGAGCACCCCGACGACACGCGAGATTTACGTTGAGAAGCTCGTCTCTCAAAACCGCAACGCAGTGACCTCCGTGACAGGACCGACAAATGTTGTTGTCGGTCAGACAGTCAGCTACTCACTGACGGGAAAGACTGCCACACAGGGTTACGAGCAGCTGTCCGCTGGGCCCTCACTTGACGGCACCATTTTTGAAATTCTGTCCGTGACTGGCACCTATACGCAGCCAGAAACAGGGGCCGGCGGTCCGCCGACCGCCGGTTTCTACGCCAACGCGTGCACATGGGACCCGGTTACGACAAGTGGGTCCTACAGGTCCTGTCTAGGGACGGGCAAGGCAGGCGGCAACTCGATCGTGGTCACGGTCACGGCCTTGGTAAAAGCTCCAGGTACCGGTCTTGTCAATGCAAACATCTACGACTATTCGGGCTCCTCGTACCACTACAACTCCGATCTCGGCACGTATACCAAGTCCGTCACCGCCACGAACCCGGTGGTTCAGTCTTCGCCGGTGGCTGTTGATGATGGGCCGTTTGCGGCGACTTCTGGGGTGGCCCGTACGGTTGATGTTCCGGCGAATGACACTGATGTTGATGGCGACCTGGATCTGACATCGGTCGTGGTCACGACACCGCCTGCCCACGGGACGACGTCGGTCAACGCGACCACGGGTGTTGTCACGTACACGCCGTCGGGTTCGTATGTCGGCTCGGACTCGTTCGAGTACCGCATTTGTGATGGTCGACCGGTGTGTGACACCGCCACGGTGACCCTCAACGTCACTGCAGTTCCGGTGGTTCAGTCTTCGCCGGTGGCTGTTGATGATGGGCCGTTTGCGGCGACTTCTGGGGTGGCCCGTACGGTTGATGTTCCGGCGAATGACACTGATGTTGATGGCGACCTGGATCTGACATCGGTCGTGGTCACGACACCGCCTGCCCACGGGACGACGTCGGTCAACGCGACCACGGGTGTTGTCACGTACACGCCGTCGGGTTCGTATGTCGGCTCGGACTCGTTCGAGTACCGCATTTGTGATGGTCGACCGGTGTGTGACACCGCCACGGTGACCCTCAACGTCACTGCAGTTCCGGTGGTTCAGTCTTCGCCGGTGGCTGTTGATGACAGCTCGCCGGCCGTCTCCGGTGTCACATTAGTGATTGATGTCGCGGACAACGATTCGGACGTCGACGCAAATCTCGATGTCACGACCGTGTCGGTGACTGTGGCGCCATCACACGGTGCCTTCTCGGTCGACCCTGTTTCTGGTGAGATCAGATACACCGCGGACTCGTTGTACACGGGGACCGATACGTTTACGTATGAGATCTGCGACACCACAGACCGTTGCGACACCGCAATCGTCACAGTCAGGGTTACGGCTCCTCCGGCAACCAGTACGCCACCAGTTGCTGCAGACAACGACGTGACCACGACTACCGGCAAACCAGTAGTCATCGATGTCCTCGAAAATGACACTGACCGTGATGGTGATCTTGACCCGACTTCGGTCTCGATCGTTGCCGGACCCAGCCACGGCACCGTCGATGTTGACCCTGATGTCGGAGAGGTAACTTATTCGCCCGACTCCAGCTACACCGGCACCGACTCCTTCACCTACAAAGTTTGTGACGTTGACGGCAATTGCGACACCGCCACTGTCACAGTGAAGGTCGGCGTGGTAGGCGGCCCGCCAGTCGATGCTGGTCGATCTCTCGCAGCCACGGGCGCCGACCCTGGCCAACCGATAATTCTCGCGACTCTGCTCTTCCTGACGGGACTTCTTCTCGTCCGCAAACGCCGCCGGTCTTTCTCAGAAAACCTTCTTCGAGTAGATCGGTTCACCACCACCTAGGCGATGGCCCAAGATGAGTGCTGTTTGTGAAGACAGATCCAACACGCTCTCGACCACTTTTGACGATTCCATGCGTCCGTTGACGGTGCAAAGTTCACTCGGTTTTCGGCTCCCTCTTCTCCCTTGGTTTTTCTTTGAGCGCGAGCTGGCAGAAATTCGAAGTAGGGCAGGATGGTCTGATGAAGATATACAACCCTCCGCGTACAAATCTGCAGGCATCCAATGTCATTCTCGGGATGATGAGGATCTCGGACATGGACGATGAGGAGATCCGCGCTCTCGTCGGCACCGCGCGGGATGCCGGCATCAATTTCTTTGATCACGCCGATATCTACGGTGGCGCGCACGGCTGCGAAAAGCGGTTCGGTGACGCGGTCACGTTCACGGACGCAGAGCGCGAGGCGGTCATCATTCAGTCAAAGGTCGGCATCCGTCAGGGCTTTTTCGATTTCTCCAAGGAGCACATCCTCCGCTCGGTCGATGAGTCTCTCGCGGCGCTGAACATCGACTACCTGGATATCTTGCTGCTGCACCGTCCGGACACTCTGGTCGAGCCCGAGGATGTTGCTGCGGCGTTCGACGCGCTGCACGCCGCGGGAAAGGTGCGCAACTTCGGTGTCTCCAACCAGACGCCCGGGGTGATCGAACTGCTGAAGCGTTCGGTCAACCAGCCGCTGGCCTTCAACCAGGTGCAGCTGAGCATCACCCACGCGCCGTTGATCGCGCAGGGAGTTGCTGCCAACATGGCAGGGCTGGACCAGTCGATTGACCGCGACAACGGGCTCCTCGAGTACAGCAGACTGAACGACATCACCCTGCAGGCCTGGTCGCCATTCCAGAGCGGCATCTTCGACGGCGTGTTCGTGGGCGACCGGGAGAATTACGGCCCGCTCAATGACGCCCTCGATGACATCGCCGCCGCCCACGGGGTCACGCCGACGGGGATCGCGGTCGCCTGGATCACCAGGCACCCGGCCAACATTCAGGTGGTCCTGGGGACGACCAAGCCCGCGCGAGTGGTGGAGTCTGCCGCAGGGTCCGAAATTCCGCTCAGCCGTGAGGAGTGGTACCGCCTCTTCACGACCGCTGGGCATGTCCTCCCATAAACAGGAGCGCTCCACATCGTCTTCCTGACCCCAGATGCAGGTAACCCCGGCGGCCAGCGACGCGATGAATTGCACGAGGGGTCGTGCAGCTTGTCGGCCGTGCCGCCGGGAATCACCCGCCTACGCTACGTCGACAATGATGACCCGAGAAGGGCGTGCCGTCGGCAAGGTGGACATCACGCCAATGAGGTCGTCGGCGAGTTCAGGTGGTGAGCGCAACACCCTGAGTTCTGTGGGGTGTTGTTGTTGGCTCGACCGTTGTCGCCTTTGAGCGTTCGTTTGTCGCTTTGGGAGGAGTTGGACGCGGGGCTGTCGGTGGCCGTCGCGACGCAGGCTGTGCCGCTCGACGACCTGGGATCAGGGAGCGGAGATATCCCGACACCAGGAAATTATCATCGCGACCGGGATGTTCGTCTCGGTCTGAAACTGCAGACACTCAGCCATTTCCGAACCCTGGTCCCAGGTCAATGATTTTCGTAGGTGCGCCGGCGGCCCTGACATGGCCTGACCGACGCGTTCACGGACGGTGGCGGCGTCGCGTTTGCCGTTCAGGTGCACGAGCAGGAGCAGGAGCATGCCAGTGGTGCGTTCCACGAGGGTCGCAATGGCTGAACGGTTAAAGGTTCCGCAGACGAGGTCGCCTTCGCAATGGCCGGGAACCAGTCGGGTGTCGACCTCAACGGGGCGCTCGCCCAGCAGCGGGCCGGAGAACCTCGAACGCCGTTTCGTCGTGTGACGGTGGGTCGGACGCCCGCGGCGCCCGGTTCGGAGGTGACGGGCCATTCCCCGGGAGAGCCCGTTTGCGTGCGGCGAATACAGAGCCCGATAGATACTTTCGTGCACGACGTTCATCTCGGGCTGTCCCGGAAAATCGATCCGCAGCTGGTGACTGATCTGCCTGGGTCTCCACTGTTGAACGCGGGCAGCAGTTGCGCCTGTGGAGATTCCTTCAGCTAGTCGCCATTCACACGGTTTCCGGGGAGATCATCCGCGGGGATGGTCTCCCCATCGCGTTTACTCCACGGGAATTCGGTTCTCCTGACTGGAAATGCGGGTGGTTTGGTTGCTCCTCAGCGTGCCGCGTACTGTTGACGATTCTGGCGGTCAAGGTGGGGAAATATTTGGAGTGGAACGGACTCACTTGGCGCGATGACGGCCGCCAAGAGATCGAACGCCTCCTGGCCACCAACAACTTCCCCGAATTCACCGGTCGGCTCTGTCGGTTAAGCGCGGCTGAAACGCACCCGCCAGAGCTCCGGGCCTCGTTCGATGTAGCTCACGTCGAAAGTGTTTGGCTGGCTCTGCTGAAGTTCCGCCAGCATCCGTTGGGGGTCGTGCGGTTCGATCACGTCCAGGGCGAACCCCGGCACAACGGCGTCGAGCGCGCCGAAGACGGCCGCGTGCCGGATGGCGTGCGGGATGGTGCGGGCGTCGAGCACGATGGTGTCCGTCCCCTCGGTCGTCCCGTCACGGCCCCCATCTGCCGTCGGCTTGCCGAGTGCAATCGGCGGAGGACGCCGCGCCGGAGCGATGAGCTTCGCCACGGTGAGCAGGATGACCGCGTCTTCGACAGCCTCCAGCGAGTTGCGGCCCGGCGGCATCGTGATCAGGTCCCCGCGCCATCCAGACCACGATGCGCCACCCGAGGTGAGAACGACCCGCCCCTCGAGGACCTGCACGGTTGCTTCAGCCAGGTTGTCGTGTTCTCCAAGGCGTCGCCCGGCACGGAGCGCGATCAGCGTTTGCCGGAGGACGTGCACGTGGCCGCCGTAAACGGTCTCCGCGCTGCGACCGCTGGATGCGTCCCGTGCGTGATTGAGATGGTGGCGCACGAGTGCGGTGAGCGACTTCTTTTGCATGTCGTTCTCAACTTCCATTTCCCTCATGCTCCGCTACCGCTGTGCGCGTGTCAACGGTGCTGTGATTGCCGCGCGTGGCTGGTCGGTGCCGCCCGTTCTCAGTTCGGAGCCGGCCACGCTGACAGCGCGTGGAGTCTGCTGATTTTCGAGGATCTCATGCTTGTTGATCTCCGTTTTCCGCACGGTCTAGGCGCATAGTGCCGCGGTTGGGTTGAAAGTCAATTAGATGGCGAAGGGGTGGTCCGTTGGCTTGGGGAGGGCAGCTGCGTCTCACCTCCAAGAAACGATCGACGGCTGCTGCTGCGGCGCGACCTTCAGTGAAGGCCCAGACGATGAGCGACTGTCCCCGGCCGGCATCACCGGCGACGGACACGCCCTCGTGGCTGGTCTGGCACTCACCGTCACATGCGACATTGAGATGGTCGGGCACTGGATGCGGTTACCGTCACAGAATGAAAATTTGCCGCAAAATGACACTGCGCTGGCCTATTTGGTTTCCTCAGGAACGGCGGCTCGGCGCGCGCTCCGGGTGCGCAGCCACGGGATGAGGCCACCGACGAGGAGCATCTCGATCTGCCGGGTCGAGAGTTCGTGGCGCACGGAGTAGACCTCATCACGGGTTGTGTTGCGCACGAGGATCTCCGTTCCGTTCGAGAGAGCCTCACGAATCCCGTCGAGCACGAGCACGTCATCCTGCGCGATGCGATCGTGATCGGCCGCATCCGCGAACTGGAGCGCCAGCGCGCCGAAGTTGGCCAGGTTCTGCCAGTGGATGCGTGCGAACGAGACCGCCAGCACCACCCTTAATCCTAGGAAGCGCGGGGTGATCGCGGCGTGCTCCCTAGAGGAGCCCTGCCCATAGTTGGCACCGGCGACGATCATGTGGCCGGTCGTATCTCGGGTTTGGGCAGCGCGAGTCGGGTAGGTCGGGTCGACTTGGTCGAAGGTGAATTCGGCGAGCTTGGGGACGTTGCTGCGGAAAGGGAGCACGCGCGCACCCGCCGGCAGGATCTCATCCGTCGAAATGTCATCGCCCACGATCAGGGCGACAGGTGCCTCGATGTGCTCGGAGAGCGGTCCGAAGACCGGCAACGAGGAGATGTTTTCGCCCTTGACCAGGTGCACCGCTATGGATTCCTCCGGCGGTAAGGGCTTCTCGAGCATCGCCAGGTTCACGCTCGACACCACCGGAAGTGTGATCGGGGGATATTCCAAGCCGAAGAGCCCGGGCAGGTCCCGCGGATCGGTGATCTGTCCCGTCAGCGCGGCGGCGGCCCCCGTCTCCGGCGAACATAGGTAGACCGAGTCTTCCTGGGTGCCCGAGCGGCCGGGAAAGTTGCGCGGCATCGTGCGCAGGCTGATGCTGCCATTCGCTGGGGCCTGGCCCATGCCGATGCAGCCCATACAGCCGGACTGATGCAGTCGAGCCCCCGCCCCGATCAGATCCAGGGTGGCCCCCATAATGGTCATGTCCTGCAGAATCTGCCGGGAGCTGGGATTCACGTCGAGGGACAGGCCGGGGAATGACTGCCGCCCCTTCGTGATCGCGGCCACGATCGCGAAATCGCGCAGGCCCGGATTCGCGGACGACCCGATCACGACCTGTCCCACCGGGCGCCCCGCCACTTCGCGCACCGGCACGACATTGCCGGGCGAGCTGGGAAGCGCGATCAACGGCACGATAGAAGCCAAATCGATCTCCCCGGTCACGTCGTAGGTCGCATCCTCGTCCGCGAGCAGTTCGGTGAAATCCTGCTCGCGCTGTTCGGCGCGCAGGAAGGTTTGCACCTGAGCGTCGGCCGGGAAAACGGTGGTGGTCGCGCCCAGTTCGGCGCCCATATTGGCGATCACGTGCCGATCCATCGCGGTCAGGGTGGCGAGGCCGGGGCCGTAGTATTCGATGATCCGGTTGACGCCGCCCTTGACGCCGTGCCGGCGCAGCATTTCGAGGATGACGTCTTTGGCACTGGTCCACGGCGGCAGTTGTCCGGTGAGCTTCACGCCCCAGATTTCGGGCATCCTGATGTACAAGGGCTCGCCGGCTATGGCCAGGGCCACCTCGGTGCCGCCGACGCCGATGGCCAGCATCCCCAGCGAGCCGGCGGCCGGGGTGTGGCTGTCGGAGCCGACCATCGTCTTGCCGGGGATGCCGAACCGCTGCATATGCGTGGGGTGCGACACCCCGTTCCCGGCCTTCGAGAACCACAGGCCGAACCGTTGGCAGGCGGAGCGGAGAAAGTCGTGGTCCTCCGCGTTCTTGCTGTCGGCCTGCAACAGGTTGTGGTCGACGTACTGCACGGAAACCTCCGTGCGCGCGCGATCCAGTCCCAGCGCCTCCAACTCCAGCATGACCAGGGTCCCGGTCGCGTCCTGGGTGAGGGTCTGGTCGATGTGCAGGCCGATTTCGGTCCCCGGCACCATCTCCCCGGAGACCAGGTGCGACGCGATGAGTTTCTGGGCGACGTTGTATGCCACGGTGAGCTTCCTTACTCGATAGCGGTGCCCGCCGACATACGGCGGTAGCGAATTGGCCTCCGGGGTATTCCGCTCGTACCCAAGGTAGGCCACTCGTGGCGCTGGGGCTAGCTTTTCCAGGGAGAATGGACGTCCTCTGTACTGGAAAGATGGACCGGGAAGACGGGGCTTTGGGAGGGGGTGGACGCGGGGCTGTCGGTCGCCGTCGCGGCGCAGGCCGCGGGGGTGTCGCGTCCTACTGGGTATCGGTGGTTAAGCGAGCATCAGAAGGTGCTGCCATCACCGGTTCAGGATTTCAGTGTCGCCCGTGTCGGACTTTGATCGTTGCGAGAGCGAGAAGAGATCGGATTCCAGCTCGCCCGGGGTCACGGGGTGCGTCGCATCGCAGCGGCACTGGGCCGTGCGCCGTCGACGATCAGTCGGGAGGTGACCAGCAACCAGGCCGCCGGCCGCTACGTGCCCTCGCTCGCGCAGGAGCAGACCTGGGCAAGGGCTCGGCGGCCAAGAGCCCGGAAGCTGGACGGATTAGCGTTACGGGAACAGGTCACCGTGATGCTCACCGATCGGTTCAGCCCGGAACAGGTTGCGGGTCGACTGAAAGTCGAGCATCCGGAGAATCTGGAGATGCAGGTGTCACACGAGACGATCTACCAGGCACTCTACGTTCAAGGTCGTGGATCGTTGCGCTTGGAAGTTGCCACCGCGTTGCGGTAAGGGCGGGCAACACAGCGACCGCAGAGGCCGGAGGGTCTCACCAGAGGCCGGAGGGTCCGGGATCCTCGAGAACGTTGCCGCCGAGCTCAACCGCCGGCCCCGCACACGCCACGGCTACCGAACGCCCGCAGAAGTCCTCGCCACACCAATCTCGAATCGAACAAATCAAACCGGTGTTGCACACACCACCTGAATTCGCCGCCCGGGTGAACCGAGACCACGCGGATGCTCGCCGAGCCGATACGGTCACGCGCAGGGGAACCATTCCGAGATTGCGTTGGCGGAACGGCGATGCGCGATGAATCGGCGGGTCACTTCAGCGATCGCATCTGCAAGCGGGAAGATGTTTTCCGTTACGAATTGGTCGTCGTGGTCGGCGGCAACGGGATGCCAGTAAACGCCGTCGGCGGTGATCGTCACCTCGGGTATGAGCGAGTCAACGGTCAGTTCTATGCCGGATTCAGCGACTCCGCGGTGGGCGAGTGCGCGGATTACCTGGTCGTCCCGCAGGATACCGAGAGTATCGAGAAAGGCGTGAAACGGCGCGAGTTCGTGCATCTGGTCGGCCGGCAAAGTGGCTGCGACCTTGACTCGAAATCCCTCGTCGTGTGCGATTTGGATGCCCGCGACGGCCCTGGCCCAGGACCCGGAGCCGCGGTGGCTGTCATGGATCTCGGATGTGGCAGAGTCGAGACTGATCTGCAGCACGAGCTGGGAGCGGTCCATTCGACGCAGGCGCTCGCGCCGCCTGCCGTGAAAAAGCATGCCGTTGGTGAGCAACGTCGTGGGCAGTTTGTTCGTGCAGGCATTGACCAACTCGTCGAGGTCATTCAGCAAGAACGGCTCTCCGCCGGTGAGGATGAGCTCTTTGACGTCGGCATCTGCAGCCTCGTGCGCGATCTGCCGGACTCGATCCATTCCGATGGCTCTCCGCTCTGCCTTCGGAGACGACCGAACGCAGCAATAGTCGCAAGCCAGATTGCAATCGAAATTGGTATATACCCAGACCCGGGATCCTGGGAGCTGACCGGGATCGAGCCCGGCGAGCGGGTCGGGCGAGCGGCCGTGGAGCACGGTGATGGCCGACCCCACCATGCTGACGATCTCATTCCCACTCGAAAGGCACCACGCTGAGATGAGTTCCAGGGCGGCCTCCCGATCGCATGTCCCGAAGTCGACAGAAGCCGTACGGCCTGTTGCCACCCGGCTCACGTTCTCGACCAGGTCGAGGAGCAGGCCCGCGCCTACCGGAGGGCTCGCGGTCACCATCGGTCCGATACTTTCTGTTCCCGCACGGCCGCGATGAGCGAGGCATACCCGTCAAGTTTCGGCGACACCCACGCCCGCAGGCCTTCCATCTCGAGGATTCGCTGATGTTCGAGGTTCTCCCAGTCCATCGCGAATAGGTTTGCCACCCACTCGTCCGACCGGTCGATCGTCAGCGACGGCATGGCGGTGAAGGTGCAGTGGCTGTACTCGGGGGAGATCCAGAAGGACTCGAACGCGCCGGGGAGGAGCTCACCGCGACCGATCGCTTGCCACGTGTTGATGCCGATCGCCGCAGCATCCGCCCGATCCTCGAGCACCGCGCGAAGGGCGTCGAGTTCGCTCCTGCCAGTATCACCGTGTTTCCCGACATCGCTATTGATGCGAGTGAGATCGACATCCGTTTCGCCGATCCCCGCCTCACGCAGGAAATGTACGGGAAGGATGGCGGCTTGCGCTGAATCGCGTGACCCCAGGGCAAGTCGACGTCCACGAAGACTCTCCAGCCCGGTGAAACCGCTGCCTGCTCGGGCGACGAACACCGTCTGGAACACAAGGTCCGTATCCCGGGACGCGAGTGCACGGCATGCTCCATCCGTCTGGGCGACAGTGCGCACCCAGGCCAGGTTGGTATTCCACGCGAGATCGATTGTTCCCGTGATGAGGGAGTCCACGAGACTCGCATAATTTGAGAACAGCATGAAGTCGATCGGCGTTGAGGTCTCGGCGAAGTAGTCTCGCATCCCTTCCCAGATGGGTACGACATTGGGAGAGTACGCAACGGAGCCGATGATCAGGGGCGCACTCACGCTGCAGCACCCGTAGAGGCAGTGTCACGAGTTTGGGCGGCGGGTGCCGCGACGGTTTCCGGGGCGTCGAAAAGTGGGCGGCCAGTGATCGCCCTGCCGTAGAACTCATAGAGCACATCGGATGTCGGAGCCATCACGTGGCCCGCGCGGGCATCGCGAAAGTACCGATCTATTTGCAGGTGCTCCGAGAACGCCGCACCGCCGCAGACGCGCATCGCGGCATCCGTAATTCGCAGTGCGGCATCGTTCGATGATGCCTTGCTGCCGAGCACGAATAGGGGGGTATCCTCCTGCGGGTCAGCCACGCGACCAGCGGCCCGATCAAGGTACGCGCTCGCATTCGCGAGATCGATTGACATCTTCGCCAACTGCGCCCGAATTGTCGGTAGCGCTGACAGGCTTTGGTCGAGATGCTCCAGCCGGGTTCCCACCGTATGCCTCACCGCTGCGTCGACGGCCGCACGGCTGAGCCCGATAGACACAGCCGAGTTGCCGAGATTGAACCACGGCAAAACAGAACTCATCATGAGCCCGAATCCGCTACCGGCCGTCCCGAGACGGAATCCCTCGGAAGAATCCATGTCGATGGTCATCGGGCTCGAGGAGTTCCCACGCAATCCCATACCGCTCCACGGCCGGTCAACGCTGAGCCCCGGGCTATCTGCCGGGACCGCGAACAGGTCGACGGTCTCGGCATCCGCAGTCCCGGTAGAGATGATGTAGACATCCGCGTGGCCTGCGGAGGTCACCCAACTCTTTTTCGCCGAAATATGCATTCCGTCTGACGTCGAGGTCGCGCGCGACACCGGAGTCCAGAAGTGTGAGCGGGAACCCGCTTCAGAGAACGCGAGGGAGGCAAGAGAGCGACCGCTGGCGAGATCCTCGAGGAGTGCGGGCATCCCCGCTGGCGGTGCGGCTGCGACGGGCATGGAAGCGCTCACATGCATCAGATAGATCATGGAGGTCGACCCGCACGCTCCCGCAAGCTGGCTGATGACCTCGACGAGCTCGCGTGGCCCCGCACCAAGACCACCAACCTCAGTGGGCAGAGTGAGTCCGAGCAAACCGGACTCGCGCAGGGCCGCGACGGCCTCATGTGGAAAACGCCCATCCGCATCTACTGCGTGGGCGTGAGTTCGTGCAACGTCGAGCACGGGCTGAACGCGTGAATTCAGGTCCATTACGGCTTACCTTTCGTCGGAATCGTGGGTGCGAATGAGCGAACGGACAGCGCGGGCGAGCATGAGAAGCCCGAGGCCGAGACCACCGGTGACCGCCATGGTAGAGGCGTCGCCCCCCAGCGGCCTGAAAGACGCCGCGAGCCCTGCGAGTTGCACGAGCGCGGCGACGGTCAGCAGAACACCGGCGGCAGCGTAGAGCGCGGGGCGCCGAGTGGCACCGCCGGCGATGGCGAGTGTGCCACTCACAAGTAGAACGACAGCACCAGTTGCCCCGATGTGCACGAAGTCGAATTCGGTCGGAAGCTGGGCGCCGAACACAAAGCCCGCAAACACAAGTGAGGCCAGGCCGAGAAGGACGCTAGCGCGGTCGAAGGCGCTCGAGCCGGCTGGTGATCGCCTCATGACAGCCTCATCATCAGTCGGGCCGCGCGCCCTGAGGATTGCACCCACTGCTGGCGAAGGACACCGTCGATTCCATAGCTTCGCCCAGCTGCGGTCGCGAAGATCGCGAGGTGAGCGAGCGCCATGAGATAGTACGACCAGTGCCATTCGTTCGGGGCGAAAAGTACTGAAAGCGTGATTGCCAGGGTCTGGCCGATGCCGACGACAGCCCAGAAACGCGCGGCGAGGCCGATGAGCAGAAAAGCCCCGAGTCCGCCTTCGACGAGGAGGGTGAACCACCCGAAGACCTCGATATTGGGCAGGATGACGGCTTCGACGAGTGAGGAGTAGGGCGGTAGAACAGGATGGGCGATCGCCTGGCTCGCCCAGAAGTAAAGTCCGTTCTCCTGTGCTCGGCCGAAGTCCGGAGGGATCTTCCAGGCGACATTCTGGATCCACATCAGTGCAACACTGACGCGGAGCACCGCGACCATAACCCCTGTCGCGCGGGAGACGGGAACCGCCACAACCGGCGCGTCATTGACTCGGGACATGAGAACCGTTCATCTCCAGCATCCAAGCGGCACGGAGAGCAAACCGCAATACCGAGAAGATGGAAAATCCCAAAAAAACTTCCCATCGAAATCCCATCATCTGCCCGACCGTGTTGTGCCATCCTTTCGGAAACGGCTTCTGACGCGCAGGCCGAGACAAAGCGACTGAAGCAGCAAATCGTCGAGTTGGACTATTCAGTCACGGTAGGCGCTTGCTCCGGACGGCCGCTATTTCTGCGTTGGCGGAGCAGTGCCCACGCTTTTGGGGTCGCGACGATCGGCGTTGCGCTTGGCCCGCTGACCGGGCGCCGGATGGGCGTCCCTGCCCTCAGACAAGGGCGTGCGTTCGGCAAGGTGGTCGTCACTCCGCAGGGGTCGAAACCGGCGACCTGACGCTCACACGTTCAGGACTTGCCCAACCGTCGCACCGCCGTCGGCGATGAATTCGGTGCCCGTGGAGTAGGTTGCGTCGGCGACCAGGTACAGAATCAGCTTCGCCACCTCCTCAGGCTCGCCAATGCGCGGGATCGGCTGCCCCGCGTACATCTCCAAACTTTCCATACCCGCGGTCATCGGTGTACGGATGCCGCCAGGGTGCACCGAGACTACGCGGATGTTGTCAGCGCCGAGATCCAGGGCCGCGGCTTTTGTAAGTCCGCGCACTCCCCACTTGCTGGCAACGTAGGCGCTCAGGTTGGAGTAGCCCATGATTCCCGCGGTGGACGACACGTTGACGATGACGCCTCCGCCGGCAGCTTTCATTGATTCAGCGACCGAGCGGATGCCTAGAAAGACTCCGGTCAGATTGATGCCGATGACGCGGTTCCACTCCTCCAACTCTGTGGTGGCAACAGGCGTGAACGCGACGATTCCGGCGTTGTTGATGAGGATGTCAATGTGACCGACGGTGGAGTCGACGTCGGCCACCACCTGCTTCCACTGCGCCTCGTCTGCCACGTCGAGGTGTCGGTAGACGCCGCCAATCGAATCCGCCAGCGCCTGTCCGGCGTCATCGGCTATGTCGGCCACGATGACCCGGGCTCCCTCTGCTGCCAGCAGCGTCGCATCCGCCGCGCCCATGCCCACGGAACCGCCTGTCACCAGCGCGATCCTGCCGTCGAGTTTTCCCATGATCGGTCTCGATTCTGTTTTTCTCGCCCCGCTCGGGTCGCAAGACGAACGTCTCGCCACAGTAGCCACGTTCATTGGCAGCGGGCTACCTTGGCGCCATGCGAAAACTCTTCGTCTCGGCACGAGATCAAGAAATAGAAGTGGAAGTATGCTTCCCTGACGATGAGCGTCAGGACGAGCGGGGGTGTGGAGCGGAGTGCCAATGTTGCTCTGGCCCGCATGATAAATTCGATTGTTCCGATACCGGAGCATGACAGCACGCAGAACATCGTCGAGAGGCTCAAGCATGAGCGAGAAACTGAGCTTCCGAGTCCGACGCCTCAATAAGAAGCATCGGACCGCTTTCGTCGCGTTGTTCGCTGAACACCCGCAGGCCGAAGTCGATGACGCGCCTGAGATCTATTTCGACGACACCATCGAACTCCAAATTGAGTCCATGGCTTTGGCCCTCGTCGCCGAAACCGATGACGGCCGGCTTCTCGGCGCTCTTGTCACCGAACCGGACAGCTACGTTGACGAAAATCAGCTCGACGAAGACTCCACCGACGATGACATCGACGATGCAATCGTCAGCGATCACGGCACCGCCGTCTTCGAGCTGCTGATCACCGGTGGATCCGCGCAGGTGTGCCGGGAACTCCTCAACACTCTCGCACCGGCCCTCACCACCCGCGGTTTCGCTCAGGTGCATGCCAGCGTCCCACCAGATCTCGCCGAGGTGTTCCGCGGTCAAGGCTGGGTTGTCCTGCCAGAAAACACGGGTATCGCCTGGATGGGCATGGACCAGTCAGACGAGCAGGTGCGCGACTATGAAGCGATCCCGAGCAGCTCGCTGGCCGCGTTCCTCGTGATCGACCCCAACGTGTACATGTCTTGGCCGTATGACGCTCCTGACAACCCCGAAGATGACGACTCTCGACAAGAGAACATCGCCACAGGCATGGAGGAATTCGCAGCCCGGGTAGACGCAGAAGCATCCTCAGATTCTTAGTGGATGACGGCGAGCAGCACGCCGACGCCCACGAGGCTCTCATCAGGCCGCTACGCGGTCTGTCCGATTCCGTTCCAGAAAGTGCGACACTCCGGAAAAGATCGCGACAATGCTCAGGCCCAGAATGAGCCGGAACACGGCCGGCATTGACCGCACGATGCGCGCGCCGAGGCCGATCACCGCCAGGGCGCCGAGCGTCAAACCGGTCCCGAAATCGGGATCGAGACCCGCCAGTGCGATGAGCATGATCTCTGTGCTGAGGATCAGGTCGGTGCGAGTAGGGCCGAAGACGAGTTTTCGCTCATCCCGCGGTTCAGTGTCGTCAGCCTCATGGTGGGCGCCGAACCATTCGGTGACTTTCTCCGCACCCTCGAAGCAGAAATAGGTGCCGCCGATGATCAGCAGCCACGGCAACACCCATGGTGCGAATGCGGAAAGGAGCAGTGCGAGCGGGATGATGATGAAGTTGTTGAACAGGCTGCCGAGTGCGATCTGCCTGACAACGTGGAGTTCGCGTGCCGGTGTGAAAACCCGAACGTACTGTGGGGTGACGGCCGCGTCGTCGATGACGATTCCTGCGGTCTTAGCACTCGCCGTGGGGGCGGCGGGAAGTACGTCATCGACTAAGGCGAGCAAGCCGACCGAGATCTGGACCTCCTCGAATGGGGGCATCACCCTGGTGGGCGACGCAGTGCTGACCACAGTTCCGCTCGGCACGGGCAGGAGATGTCACAGCAGAACCGCACCAGCTGCTCGTCGCTGACGAATTTCGTAGGTCACTACCATCATGTGCGGCACGGTGAGCCCTGCCAGACCGATGAACACCAGCTGCAGGATCTGCTCGCTGAGAACGCCGCCGGGGCCGAACGCGACGAGGAAGACCGCTACCGCGAGGAGGGGGACCACGGTGTAGACCACGACCAGGAGGGCCGTCTGCCGTCCGCCGCCCCGCTCCTCCTGGAATCCTCCCTTCAAGTGCCGAAAACTGTGCAGTGCGCAGAAATACAGCACGAAGAAGACCAGCGGTTCTGTGGCCAGGCCGAGCACTGTGGCGAGCACGATCTCAACGCTCTCGCTCGGCCGGTGTCGCAGGGCGACCAGGGCAGCGATCATCAGACCTGCCACGGCGATCGGCCCGAGCCACTCCTGCACGCTGGCCACCACTGCGCCTCCGTCACCGGACAGCACCACGTAGATTGCTCTGACCTGGTCAGGATGCGACAGCGCCGGCACGGTGAGCAGCCCGAATCCGGCGAGAAAACGCAGCCCGACCGACCGGTCCGCATTCCAATCGGAGCCGAAGTGCAGCGCCGACACGAGCAAAAACGCGACCAGGCTCAGCACGGGCGCGACCAGCCAGAGCAGCACCACGCCGACCACGACCAGAATGTAGACCGCGTTGAACCCGGCGAAGCCCAGCGGAGTGCGCCACAGCCCAGCCCGGCGCGCGATCAGTGGATCGAGAGCGCCGTGGGGCAGGCCCAGCACACCGGCGAGGATGCCCAGCAGCACGATTTGAACCGTGGGCGAGGGCATGGGAATGCCCAGTCCGACCACGGCCAGAATGACCAGGGCCAGGCTGGAGAACACCACCGTCTCGGCGGGCACGCGCCGCCGCCGCGGCGTGACGCGGGCGGCCTCGCTACGGGGAGGAGTGGTCTGATCGGTCATCGCTGCACGCTGGTTTCTGTGGTCGGCGTCGGTCTGGTGGCCGGCAGGGTCTGTGCCGGGCTGAACGCCGCAGGCGCGGCCACCTGGGCAAGAAAAGGGGTCCACGGCAGGCTCGCGATGATGCGTGCGTAGTCCGTGGGTCGGGCGCCGTCGCTGAGAAAGCGCACCAGCGCGGCGGGGGCAACGCCGCGGGCGAGGGCGAAAAAATACTCCGCGGTGCGTTCCGGATGCGCCCGAACGGCCTGCAGAAAGATGCGATCGAAGGCGCGCCTCGCCCGAGGTTCGTCTGGGTGGCCCACCGCCCCCTGGCCAGCGAGCAGGCTCTCCGTGCAGAGTTGAGCCCAGCGCTGAATGCGCAGGAACCCGTAGCCCGAGGCAGCCCGCAGCGCCCCGCCGGCATTGCCGGCGTGCACGACCCCGGGGATCGGCGACGCCGTCTGCCGGCCCAGACCCATGGCCAGCACGCCACCCTCGGTGCGCACCCGGCGGGCGTCGGCCAGGCCGAGCCCGGTGAGTACCTCGTCGAGCTCGCCGACCAGGCGCTCCCGCTCTATCGGCGCCGTGCCGAAGCGGGTCCACTCCACGATCGCGCGGTTCCGGCCGAGCGGCAGGGCGTACACAAAGCTCAAACCCTCAGCGTCGGCGTCGAGCGACCCCATCAGCGTGACCTCGCCGAGCTCGAACGGCAACGGATGCTCACGCTCCAGTTCGAAGCCCACGAAGCTCTGGTAGAGCATCGACTCGGCGGCCCGTGGTCGGGTGTCAACCACCTGACGGGCCAGTAGGGGGCCCGCGCTCGTCTCAACCCTAACGCCGCCGGGGACTGCGTCGACCGTCTGGGCGTGCACGCCGAGGCGCAGGTCGACGTTCGCAGACTCGGCGATGTCGGCCTGCGCGCTCGCGTAGAAATCGCTGCCCCGAATGTACTGGTAGGCCAGCCCGGGTACCCGATGCCGAACGGTGAGGCCCGCCGCATCCGAAAAGGTCCAGGTCTTCCAGCTTCGTGAGACCAGGTGTGACAGGTCGTGCTGTTCCGGTCGCCAGAAGCACCAGCTGCGGTCGTCCTGATAGGCCGTGCGGGGTTCCAGCACCACGACGCGCAAACCAGAACGTACTCGGGCCAGCCGGGCGGCCAGCGTGAGACCGGCGAGTCCACCACCTAGTATCACGAGGTCGGCGTCCACGGCAGGCGTCATCTGTGCTCCTTGCGCTCGATCACGTCCGAGGTGCCAATGGGACGATCTTCGAACAGCCTAGTGGTCTTGGTGTGTGATTTTTCGGCTGCTCACCCGGCTGCGAAAAACACCTTCAACCGGTGGTTTGGACTCCTCAGTGGAGGACCGCGAGCAGCACGCCGACAGCCACGAAGAGCACACCGAAGACACGGTTCAACACGCGCTGGCCGTGATCGTCGCGGGTGAATCGCGCGAATGAATGCGCTGTTCCGGCGAAGAAGAACCACATCACCAGAATGTCGATCGCAACGACGGTGGCCGCGACGATCAGATACTGGGTCGGCATCGGCCTGTCCACCCGGATGAACTGAGGCAGGAACGCGAGGAAGAACACGATCGCTTTGGGGTTGAGCATGTTCACCCACAGCCCGCGTCGGAACATCGACCAGCGGGGCTCATCGCTCAGGGTCCGGGTGCGCTCGCCATCGAGTTCCGGCTTGGCCAGAAACTGACGGATGCCCAGGTAGACGAGGTAGGCGGCACCCGCGTAGCGAATGACGTTGAAGGCGATCGGAGAACCGGCCACGAGCAGACCGACACCGAGTGCCACGATCACGATGTGGATGAGAAGCGCGGCCTGCTGGCCGAGGATTCCCCAGATGGAGCGGCGAAAGCCCGCGTTGAGAGCGTTGCTCATGGTGTTGATCGCCCCCGCACCGGGCGTGAAGCTGATCAGAGTGCCCGCGCCGACAAGGGCCACCCACAGGGAGAACTGCACCGGGACATCCTCGTTTCATGCTGATTGCGGCTTGCCAGCCGGCGACGGGGTCAGGCCGTTACGCGGTGGGACCGATTCTGCTTGCGAAGGCGCGAGATCCCGGACAGGGCCGCGACAATGATCAGGCCGAGAATGAGCCCGAAAACGAGCGACATCGCGGTGTCGGTGACCCAGGCAATGATGGGTCCGGCAGGTTCGACCGCCTGCGTCACGGCGTGCAGAACGTCGTAGGGAACGCTCCAGATCGTGTCGTTCAGGTTCACGATCACCAGGTGGCCTCCTACCCACAGCATGGCGACCGTGCCGATGACGCTGATCACTCGGAACACGGCCGGCATCGATCGCACAATGCGCGCGCCGGTGCGTCTGACCCGTCGTACCGGGTGCTTCATCAGCGTCAGCCCGATGTCGTCGATCTTGACCAGCAGGGCGACCGCACCGTAGACGAGCGCCGTCATCCCCAGGCCGATCACGACCAAGGCGCCGAGCGTCATCCAGATGCCAAAATCGGGATCGAGACCCGCCAGTGCGATGAGCATGATCTCTGTGCTGAGGATGAGGTCGGTGCGAATAGCACCGAAGACGAGCTTTCGCTCATCTCGCATCTCAGTGTTGTCAGTGCCGTGATGAACTCCGAACCACTCGGTGACTTTCTCCGCACCCTCGAAACACAGATAGGTACCGCCGATGATCAGCAGCCACGGCAACACCCACGGCGCAAAGGCGGAGAGGAGTAGTGCGAGCGGGATGATGATGACGAATTTGTTGAACAGGCTACCGAGAGCGATCCGCCACACGATGGGAAGCTCGCGCGCCGGTGACAGTCCCTGAACGTACTGAGGCGTGACGGCCGCATCGTCGATCACGACGCCTGCGGTCTTCGCGCTAGCTTTGAGAGCGGCGGTGAGTATGTCATCGACAACGGCGAGCAGGCCGACGGACATCTGGTTCTCCTCGGATTCAGGGGCGTCGTCCTGGTGCAAGGCGACGGCAATGGGGTCAACATTACCGCGCGGCAGGGTGGGCACAGGCGCCTCCCAGACGGTGGAAAGAAGATTGATCCTGGTTTCGCCATCACGTCGCGAACGATATATCGTTAACTATCGTCGAGCCGGATGGCTTCGGCGCTGAGGAGGACATCATGAGTGGTTCATTTATGGGTGACGGGTTCAGGGCACGCCGGGGCGGTGCTGGCGAGGGCTGGCCCAGCGGAATGTGGGATGCCATGGAGCAGCTGCGCGGACAGTTCGACCGCAAGGCCGGTCCGAGAATGGCACGCGGGAACGTGCGTGCGGCGGTGCTTGCGCTGCTCGCCGAGAAGCCGATGCACGGCTACCAGATCATTCATGAGATCGAGGAACGCAGCAATGGCGCCTGGAAGCCGAGCCCCGGCTCGGTGTATCCCACGCTTCAGCTGCTTGCGGACGAGGGCCTCATCAACGCCGAGGAGTCCAACGGTCGCAAGACCTACTCGCTCACGGACGAAGGCCGCGGGGTAGCGGATGCCATGGCCGACCAGCCGGCCCCGTGGGAGGCCCAGAGCGCTCGGGACACCGGGCGGGCGGCCGCGCTGCCCAAGGCCGGCATCGACCTGGCTCAGGCCGCCGCGCAGGTCGCGCGATCCGGCAACCCGGAGCAGGTGAAGCAGGCTGTCGCCATCCTGGATGAGGCGCGTCGCAAGCTGTACGCCATCCTCGCCCAGGACTGACCGAGTGCCCTCAGCACGTCGGCATCACGGAGATCAGATGACCGACGTCGCGGACTTGCGTGCCCGCTACCGCCGGATTTTGCGGTTCGCCGCCCTGTATTTGGCGCAGACGTGGTGTTACGAGGTCCTTCTCCCGCGGGTCGGGCTCGCGCGGGTCGCGGCACGAAGCAGATCGGCGCGACTGCAGCACATCGCGCAGCGCTTCCACGTGCTCGCGGTCGACCTGGGTGGCCTCATGATCAAGGTCGGCCAGTTCATGTCGTCGCGCCTCGACGTGCTGCCGCCGGAGATCACGAAAGAGCTCGAAGGTCTGCAAGACGAGGTTCCGCCGGTGCCCTTTCCGGCGATCCAGGCCGTCGCTGAAGCCGAGCTGGGTGTGACGCTCGAGCGTGCGTTCTCTTACATCGATCCCTCGCCGCTGGCCGCAGCATCCCTCGGTCAGGTGCACCGCGCTCGGCTGTCGGAACTCGATGCCGCCGAGACCGGCCTGCTCGACGTCGTCGTCAAGATTCAGCGGCCGGGCATCAGCGAGATCGTCGAGGTCGACCTCGGCGCTCTCCGACGTGTTGCCCGCTGGCTCAGCCACGTGCGTCTCGTTTCGGATCGCGTCGACATGCCCGCCCTGGTCGAGGAGTTCGCGATCACGAGTCTTGAGGAGATCGACTACCTGCACGAGGCGGCAAGCGCCGAACGGTTCGAGCGGAACTTCGCAGACGACCCCCGGGTCAGCGTTCCCGAATTGGTGTGGGAGCGCACCACGCGGCGCGTGCTGACCCTCCAAGACGTGACCGCGATCAAGATCAACGACGTCGACGGGCTGAGGGCAGCCGGAATCGACCCGTCAGAAGTTGCCGAGGACTTCGCGGCGGTCATGTTCGACCAGCTCTTCGTCAATGGCTACTTCCACGCCGACCCGCACCCCGGAAACATCTTCGTCACGCCGCTCGCCGCCGATGTACCCGGAGCGGACCACGGCCGGGCCTGGAAGTTCACCTTCATCGACTTCGGGATGATGGGCGACGTGCCCGATGTCCTGCGTCGGGGCCTGGTGAATCTGCTCATCGCCGCCGCGTCACGGGACGGAAAGGGGATGGTGGACGGCATCCGCGAAGTGGGTGTGCTCCTGCCGTCCGCTGATACCGCCGAACTCGAGCGCGCGATGACGAAGCTGTTCGCCCGTTTCGGCGGGATGGGTTTCGCCGAGTTGCAGGATGTCGACCCGCGCGAGTTCCGCGCCTTCGCCATCGAGTTCGGTGATGTGGTGCGCTCGCTGCCGTTTCAGCTTCCGGAGAACTTTCTGCTCATCGTGCGCGCGATGTCGCTGACCTCGGGAATGTGCAGTTCGCTCGACCCCGCCTTCAATATCTGGAATTCCGTCGAGCCATATTCCGCCCAATTGATCCGCGCCGAGGGCGGGAACGTGGTGCAGGCGACCGCGAAGCAAGTGGCGTCGGTTGCGGCCATCATCGCGCGGCTTCCCCAGCGGCTCGACAGCCTCACGACGCGATTCGACGATGGTACCGTCTCGGTGCAGACTCCCCGGATCGAGCGTCGCTTGGTCATCATCGAGCGAACCGCACGTCAGATCGTCTCGGCAATCCTCTTCGCCGCTCTGCTGATCGGCGGCATTCTGCTTCGTGCCGAAGATGTCGTGCTCGGAACGGTGCTCGTAGCCGTGTCCGCGCTCCCGCTGTTGCACGCCCTCTTCGCCGGGCTATCGGCGCGGCGCGGACCGCTGCTCTAGTCCCGACTGCGTGGAACGCCATTTCGGTTACTGAAATGCCTATGTCTGGTCAGAACGAAAAGCGGGATGCGGGGTTGCCGTCGGCCTCGAGGTCACGACGCGCGCCCGGTCGCTCACTTCACCGCGGCGGCGTCAGAAGTGCCCCGCGAGGCGAAAGCCGGCCGATGGTGCCCTGGCCGAATTTGCTCTCGACCTGGCACTGGATCTGACCTTCGGAAAGCCACAGACCGATCGGCTAGCCCCGGGGAAGGAAGATCGAACCGGCAAGTGTGATCACCGTTCTGCGCGGGATGAACGTGACGAGCGATGCGGTGATTCTGTTGCGCGCACCGACAATCACGGACGGCACCGATTTTCTGGCGCTGATGGCAGCCAGGGTCACGTCGACGACATTCGAGGCCGGCACTCGCTTGCCGGGTGACTGCGAACCGGCGATGTCGAAAAACTCAGTGTCGGTGGACCCCGGACTCACCGCGAAAACCCGCACTCCGGTGTTGTGGGTCTCGCCCCAGACGGCCTCGGTGAACGACAGGACGAACGCCTTCGTGGCTGCGTAGACCGCCATCCCGGGCACGGGCTGGTACGCCGAGGTGCTGGCGATGTTCACGATGATGCCCGAGTCTCGGGCCACCATGCCCGGCAGGAAGGCAGCCGTCAGGTCGACCAGCGTGCTGACGTTCAGAGCGATTTCCGCGTGAAGGCGGGCTCGGTCTTCGTCGACCAGGCGCGCATTGGTTCCAAAGCCGGCGTTGTTCACGAGAACATCAACGGTGATCTGCTGGTCGAGGAGTTGGTGCTCGACCGCGGCGGCCGCGCCGGGCTCGCTCAGGTCCTGCGAAATGACGTGGACGTCGATCCCGTTCTGCTTGCGCAATTCGGATGCGAGAGCCTCCAATTTCTCGGTTCGGCGGGCCACCAGAATGAGGCTCGTCCCCGTCGCGGCGAAGGCTCGGGCGAAGTGACTGCCGATGCCCGAGCTGGCGCCGGTGATGAGGGCGGTCTTGCCTGCGAGATCGAAATTCATTCAGCTGCTTCCTGACGTAAACGGTGTTCACACCCTAGAGGAGCATCCAGTCGGCCAGTCAGGCGCACACCGGTTCGTTATATCTCGCTGCGGCAATAGGGGGGTGGCCGTGCGAGAATGCTCAGCAACCCTCACCGAAGGCTCACAGCCTGCGTCCCCATCCAGTTCGGCATCCGCGCCTCCCATTGCGCCCGTGCCGGTGGCGGTGAATCAGTGTGTTCTCGACTCGAAGAGGTTTTGATGTGTTGGACTTTCTAGGGGATCAGTATGAGCAGATCCTATTCAGCAGTTGGCAGCATTTCAGTCTTGTCGTTCAGTGCCTGATCCTGGCGACCGTCATTGCCGTCGTGCTGGCTTCACTCGTCTACCGCAGTTCCGCGCTCACCGGGATCGCCAACTCGGTGTCGGCCATCGGCCTGACCATCCCGTCGTTTGCCTTCATCGGACTGCTCATCGCGCCGCTCGGCTTCGGTGTCCTTCCGGCCGTCGTCGTGGTGGCGTTCTTCGCCACGCTGCCCATTTTGCGGAACGCGGTCGTGGGCCTGTCGGGTATCGCTCCATCGATCGTGGAATCCGCCCGCGGCATCGGCATGAGCCGGTTTCGCACGCTCCTGCAGGTGGAACTGCCGATCGCCTGGCCGATCATCCTCACGGGCGTTCGGGTATCCGCTCAGATGGTCATGGGTGTCGCCGCGATCGCCGCATACTCCCTCGGCCCGGGCCTGGGTGGATTCATCTTCTCCGGCCTATCCCGACTCGGCGGCGCCAACTCCCTCGAGTCAGTGCTGACGGGCGTCATCGGCGTTGTCGTGCTCGCCCTTATTCTTGATCTCCTTCTCGTCGGCCTCGGCCGCCTGACCACACCTCGAGGTATCCGTGTCTGAGTACATTGCATCCAACCCTGCTGAATCCAGCAGCACCGAAGAATCCGTCACCCCCACCGGCATCACCGGTGCAAGCATCCTGTTGGACCACGTCACCAAGCGGTTCCCCGGCCAGGCGCGCCCCGCCGTCGACGGTCTCACCATGGAGATCCCGGCCGGCAAGATCGTGATGCTCGTCGGTCCCTCGGGCTGCGGCAAGACCACGACACTCAAGATGATCAACCGGCTTATCGAACCGACCGAGGGGCGCATCGTCGTCGATGGCGACGACGTCACCGACATGAACGGCGACACCCTGCGCCGAGGCATCGGCTATGTCATTCAGGCCGGAGGACTTTTCCCGCACATGACAGTCGCCACCAATATCGGCATCGTGCCGAAGATGCTCGGCTGGGACAAGGCCCGCATCGCGGCCCGCGTCGACGAGCTTCTCGAGCTTGTTTCCCTCGACCCGGCGCTTTACCGCGACCGATACCCCAAGGAGCTCTCCGGCGGCCAGCAGCAACGCGTCGGCGTGGCGCGCGCCCTCGCGGCCGACCCGCCCGTGCTTCTGATGGACGAGCCCTTCGGCGCCGTCGACCCGATCACCCGACTGCGCCTGCAGGACGAACTGATCAACATCCAGGAAGAATTGCAGAAGACCATCGTCTGCGTGACCCACGACTTCGACGAGGCCGTCAAGCTCGGCGACTGGATCGCCATCTTCAACGAGGGTGCCCAGCTCGTGCAGTACGACACTCCGGAACGCATCCTCGGCGACCCGGCCAACGAGTTCGTCGAAAACTTCATCGGGTCCGGCGCCGGCCTCAAACAGCTCACCCTGACCCGGGTGGCGGAGGTCAGCCTCAGCGACGCCGTCGTGGGCAAACCCGGTGAACGGGCAGCGGATGTGCTGGCCCGCGTCGTCGAGACCGGCCACGGCCACGCGGTCATCGTCGATGAGCGTCGCCGACCCATCCAGTGGCTCTCCGCGCGCCAGCTCGGCCGCCTCGAGGTCATCAGCGACGTTCCCGACCCGAAACTTCCGCTCGTCGGCAAGCGGGCTACGCTCAATGACGCGCTCGACACGATGCTCGTCTCGAGCGCCGGAGCCGCGCTCGTCACGGGCCGCCGCGACATGTTCAAGGGCGTCATCGACGTTCAAACCGTGATGGACGCCATCACCCGGTCACAGTCCGCTGCCGTGCTTGAGTCAGACCAGGCCCCCGTCGGGCTGAACACCGGCCTGTTCCAGGCGCAGGTGTCTGCCGCCGAGGCAGACCTGATCGAGACCGATCCCAGCGGCGCTGACGCGCGGTCCGTTCAGTGAGTACCCGCACCCCGCATACAGAGGCGGGCCTTGCCGGCGGCGATTCCGCCGTTGAAACGCCGGGCGACCCGACTGCGACCGGCGTACCGGTCAGCCGTGCGCGCACGGTGTGGCGATCCTGGCGGGGACTGGTCTACCAGCTGGCCGGCATCCTGCTCGCGTTCCTGGCGCTCGTGATCTGGCTGCTGACGGCCAACCTGTCGCCGATCGTGCTCACCACCCTCGCTCCCGGCGCGCTCTGGGTCTACACGGTGGAGCATATCCAGCTCACCCTGCTCGCCGCGGTGATCGTGTTGGTCATCGCGATTCCCTTGGGAATCGCCCTGACCCGCAGACCCTTGCGGTTTCTGACCGCTCCGGTGCTCGCCATCGCCAACTTCGGTCAGGCGGCCCCCGCGATCGGCGTCGTCGTGCTGCTCGCGTTCTGGGTCGGCTTCGGCTTCTGGGCCGCGACGCTGAGTCTCGTGCTCTACGCCGCGCTTCCGGTGCTGCGCAACACCATGGTGGGCCTGCAGCAGGTCGACGCCCGCCTCATCGAGGCCGGACGAGGCATGGGCATGAGCTCCGCCGCCGTATTGTTTCGGGTGGAGCTCCCGCTCGCCGTTCCGGTCATGCTGTCGGGCGTGCGCACCGCTCTCGTTCTGCTGGTGGGCACCGCGGCCCTGGCCACGTTCGTCAACGGCGGCGGACTCGGCATCCTGATCACCACGGGCGTCAATCTCAGCCTCACCCCCGTGCTCGTCACCGGAGCGCTGCTCGTGGCTCTGCTCGCCCTGCTCATCGACTGGGTCGGCCGCGTTGTGGAACACATCGCCCGCCCGAAGGGACTCTAGATGTATCGCTCGTCTTCTCGCACCCGCCTCTCGTCCCTCGGCCGCTGGGGGGTGGTAGCCGGTCTCCTCACCCTGTCCGCAGTCGCTCTGACCGGTTGCGGCCTGAAGCCGGCAACCTCGTACGTTCCCGCGGTCGGACCTGGGTCGATCATCCCGCTCGAGGGCGCCGAGGGCGTCGACCTCACGGTCACGTCCAAGAACTTCACGGAGCAGCTACTGCTCGGCAAGATCGCGGTGCTCGCCGGGACCGCCGCGGGATTCGACGTCACAGACCTCAGCAATCTGCCCGGCAGCCAGCCGACCCGCGAGCTGATTCTTTCTGGTCAGGCCGACATGCTCTGGGAATACACCGGAACCGCGTGGCTGACCTACCTCGGTCAGGATGAGTCGATCGCCGACCAAGACAAAATGTGGCAAGCCGTGTATGACATCGACATCCAGAACGGCATCACCTGGGGCGCACCGGCCCCGATGAATAACACCTATGCCCTGGCTGTGCGCAGTGAGGCGGTCGCCGAGCTCGGCGGCATCACGACCATGTCCGAACTCGCCGCGTTGCCGGTGGAGGATCGCACTTTCTGCGTCGAATCCGAATTCAACTCCCGGCCGGACGGCATGAACCCCATGCTCGCCCACTACGGACTCGAACGTGGCGCCGCTGACGGGGTGCCCAATGGCAACATCGGAATCTACGACACCGGTGCGATCTACAGCGCGACCGACGACGGCGCCTGCAACTTCGGCGAGGTTTTCACGACCGACGGTCGACTCGACGCGCTCGACCTCACAGTCCTGATCGACGATCTCGCGTTTTTCCCTGCGTACAACGTCGCGCCGGTCTTCTTCACCGAGTCGATCGAGGCCACCCCCGGCCTGGAAGAGATCTTCGCTCGTATTTCGCCCAAGCTCACCGACGAGGTTCTGCGCGGCATGAACCGTCAGGTTGACGTCGACGGGAAGGAACCCGCTGATGTGGCCTATGCCTGGATGATCGACGAGGGGTTCATCACCGACCCGACCGACTGAATCACGGAGAGACCAGCTGACTGCACCGCGTGGACGGTGTCGGCGGTCAGCTTGGAGGACGCGACGTGACATCCGGCTTCCTCAAGCATCAGATCGTCTGGCCGGGCTCCGTTCCCACCCTGCCTGTCTAGGCTGTACCCATGGCCACAGTCATCCTCGTGCGGCACGGCCGCACCACTGCAAATGCCACCGGAATGCTGGCCGGCCGCGCTGCCGGCGTTCGACTCGACCAGATCGGGCAGGACCAGGCCGCCCTCACGGCCAAGCGCCTGGCCGTGGTGCCGCTGGTCGGCGTGGTGTCGAGTCCTCTGGAGCGCTGCCGGCAGACATCTCAGTTCATCCTGGATCAGCAGGCCGGCTCGCTCGTGACGCCGGTGGAGGAGGACATCACCGAATGCGATTACGGTGAGTGGCAGGGCCAAGCCCTCGGCGATCTCGCCAAGGAGAAGCTCTGGTCGTCAGTGCAGTCTCAGCCGTCGGCCGTCACCTTTCCCGGCGGAGAGTCGATGGCGACCATGCAGGCCCGGTCGGTCGCGGCCATCCGTCGTCACGATGCGGCGTTCGAGGCCGAGCACGGTCCGGGCGCGGTGTGGGTGGCGGTCAGCCACGGCGACATCATCAAGTCCGTTCTGGCCGATGCGCTCGGCATGCACCTCGACCTCTTTCAGCGCATCAACGTGGGTCCGGCATCCGTTTCGATCGTGCGCTTCGGCACCAGCCGGCCGAGCGTGCACGCCATCAACACGGATGCCGGCGACCTCGCCTGGCTCGGCGCCAGCGCCCCTCTGGCCGACGCGCCGGTGGGTGGCGGGGCTGGTCAGGCGCCGCACACGACGGTCGCCTAAAATACCCACATGCCCACAATCGTCCATGAGTTTGCCTGGCCGGATCGTGTCGTCATCGGCACCGTCGGTCCGCCTGGTTCTCGCACGTTCTACCTGCAGGTGCGCACCGGAGCTCAGATTGTGAGCATCGCCCTGGAGAAACAACAATCCGCGCTGCTCGCCGAGAAAATCGATGAGATGCTCGACCAGCTGATGAGCCATGAGGGCAACCCGTTCAGCATCCCAAGCACTACCCCCGTCGAACTCGTTGACAACGAGCCGCTGGATCAGCCCGTCGCGGAGGAATTCCGCACCGGCGGAATGAGCCTGGGCTGGGACCCCTCGACCGTGCAGGTTGTGCTTGAGGCCTATCCGCTCGTGGAAGTCGATCCGGCCAGTGACGACGTGCCCGACGAGGATCTGCTCGACGCGATCATGCAGGAGCCGGCGGAGATGCTCCTGGTACGGATGCCCGTCGGTACCGCCCGGGCCTTCGCCAAGCGCACGCGCGAGGTGGTGGGGGCCGGCCGCCCCCTCTGCCCGCTCTGCGGCAACCCCATCGACGCCGACGGACACACCTGCACCCTCCCCGGCAGCCCCTGATGCACGATGCCGCCCTCGACGGTGAGCTCGACGGTGAGCTCGACGGTGAGCTCGAGCTCACGGGACGCATCACGACGGCCTCGAACGCGACCTTCCTCGGCACTATCGGCGGATTCACGGTGGTCTACAAGCCCATCGCCGGCGAGAATCCGTTGTGGGACTTTCCCGACGGCAACCTCGCCAACCGCGAGGCCGCGGCCTACCTGGTCTCGCAGGCCTTCGGCTGGAACGTCGTGCCTCGGACCTGGCTGCGGGGTGGCCCGATGGGCCAGGGGATGGTGCAGCTGTGGCAGCATACCGATCCCGATCAGGATGCCGTCGACCTCGTCCCGTGGGAAGCCGCGCCGACCCCGGGCTGGCGTCGCGTCTTCGACGGCCGGGACGAGCACAATCGTGCGGTGACCCTCATCCATGAGGACTCGGCCGCGATGCGACGCATGGCCGTGTTCGACATAATCGTGAACAACGCCGATCGCAAGGGCGACCACATCCTGGCGATGCCGGACGGGCACCGTCACGGCATCGACCACGGCCTCACCTTTCACGTCGACCATAAGTTGCGCACCGTGCTCTGGGGCTGGCTGGGCGACGAGCTCATCGCCGACGAGCTGGACGGGATCGACCGGGTCAGTGCGCAGCTGACCGGCGAGCTCGGCGACATCCTCGCCGGGTTGCTCACCGACGCCGAGATCGCCGCACTGGCTGCACGCTGCGACCGGTTGCGCTCTGAAGGGCGGTTCCCGGCGCCGCGCGGCGACATGCCCGCGGTGCCCTGGCCGCTGTTCTGACCTAGATCAGGTTCCGTTTCTCGATCTGTTCGAAGGTGCCGGTCGCGTCCGTGAGCCCGCCCCACAGCGTCACCTGTCCACTGGCCAGGGACTCCTGAACGTCGATGATCCGCTGGTTGCTGCTGCCCCGGAACTGCAGTTTGAGGTCGCGTTTGGCCAGTTCGAACCGACCGTCGACCAGAACGTCGATCGTGCCGAGAAGGGCCAGCTTGTCCGCACTCTCCCGCAACAGTTCTTCGAACGTGTAGCCGGTCCAGCACCACACATCCTTCGACGTGCCGAACTCCCGGCGCACGCGGTCGAGGAGGGCCAGGCACACCCCTGTGTTGAGGAACGGCTCCCCGCCGAGGAGGGTGAGGCCCTGTACGTACTCCTGGCCGAGATCGGCCAGGATCCGATCCTCAAGTTCCTGGGTGTACGGCTGCCCGTAGCGAAAACTCCAGGTGGCCTCGTTGAAACAGCCCTCACAGGCGAACAGGCAGCCGGACAGGTACAGGCTGCACCGCACCCCCTCGCCGTCGACGAAGACGAAGGGCTTGTAGTCGCCGACGTACCGCTGGCTCAGTTTCTCCGACAGCCACTCGCCGGGCCGGGGGTTACGCATCCACGGCGACGGATGCCGCGGCATCCGCCCCACGGATGCCGGTGGCGCCCGGCATGTGCTTGACCCGGGAGGTGATCTCGGTGTGCCGGCCGTGCACCATCGGGCGGGCCTGCGGGTTGCCGAGGTAGCCACAGGTGCGCTTGACGACATCGCAGGTCATCGGGTCGGCGTTGTGGCACTCGGGGCACTCGAACCCACGCGGGGTGGCGTCGAAGTCGCCCGAGAAGCCACAGGCGTAGCACCGGTCGATCGGAGTGTTGGTGCCCAGATAGCCGACGCGATCGTAGGAGTAGTCCCATACCGCCTCGAGTGCCTTGGGGTTCTGCTGCAGGATCGGGTATTCGCAGTAGTGGATGAACCCGCCGGAGGAGTACGCCGGGTAGACCTTCTCGAAGTCCAGCTTCTCGAACGGCGTCGGGCTCTTGCGCACGTCGTAGTGGAAGCTGTTGGTGTAGTAGTCCTTGTCGGTGAGGTTTGCCACCGCGCCGAACTTCGCGGTGTCGAGTCGGCAGAACCGGTCGGTCAGGCTCTCGCTCGGCGTCGAGTACACGCTGAACTGGTAGCCGTACTCGGTGCTCCACTCCTGGGTGCGCCCATGGAGCGTGCGCAGGATCTCGACGGTGAAGTCCTTCGCCTCGGGATTGGACTCCCAGTCACCGCCGTAAAAGGCCGCGGCCACCTCGTAGAGGCCGATGTAGCCGAGGGAAACGGTGGCGCGCTTGTTCTTGAAGAGGGTGTCGACGGGCTGACCGGTATTCAGGTGTTGGCCGAAGGCGCCGTAGATGTAGAGGATCGGGGCGTTCTCCGGGGTCGCTTCCTTGCACCGGTCGATTCTGAAGAGCAGGGCGTCGCGCGCCGTGCTCACCCGTTCGGCAAGGATGCTCCAGAACTTGTCCTTGTCACCGGCGGCCTCGAGGGCGATCCGGGGCAGGTTGAGCGTCACGACTCCGAGATTCATCCGACCCTCGGAGACGTCGTTGCCCTGCTCGTCGGTCCAGCCCTGCAGGAACGAGCGGCAGCCCATCGGCACCTTGAAGCTGCCGGTGAGTTCGACGATCTTGTCGTAGTTGAGGATGTCGGGGTACATGCGTTTGGTGGAACATTCCAGCGCAAGCTGCTTGATGTCGTAATTCGGGTCGTTCGGTGCAAGGTTGAGGCCGCGCTTGATGGTGAAGATCAGTTTCGGGAAAATTGCCGTGCGCTTCTCGCTGCCGAGCCCCTCGATCCGGATCTGTAGGATCGCCTTCTGGATTTCTCGCTCGAACCAGCTGGTGCCGAGGCCGAAGCCCAGGGAGGTGAAGGGGGTCTGCCCGTTCGAGGTGAACAGGGTGTTGATCTCGTATTCGAGGCTCTGCATCGCGTCGTAGATGTCCTTGAGGGTCTTCTCCTCGGCATAGGACCGGTGCTGCGACTTATCCGCGATCCACTTGCCTGCGTCGACCAGGTGCTTTTCGAGGTTCTTCTCGGCGTAGGGGGCGAGAACTTCGTCGATGCGGTTCCCCGAGCATCCGCCGTACTGGCTCGACGACACGTTGGCGATGATCTGCGAGATCTGGGCCGTCGCCGTCTGGATCGACCGGGGCGGGTTGACGTCGGCGTTGCCGATTCGGAAGCCCTGGCTCAGCATCGTCGTGAAGTCGATCAGGCAGCAGTTCGTCATCGGCGCGTAGGGGTGGTAGTCGAGGTCGTGGAAGTGCAGGTCGCCCTTCTGGTGGGCGTTGGCGACGTGCGGGGGCAGCATCTTCAGGCCGATGGCCTTGCCCACCGCGCCGGCGGTCAGGTCGCGCTGGGTGTTGAAGACGTCGCTGTCCTTGTTGGCGTTCTCGTTGACGACCGACTCGTCTTTGCTGATCAGTTTTATGATCGAGTGGTTGATGTCGGTGGCCTTGCTGCGGGCGAAGTCCCGCTGGATGCGGTAGTTGATGTAGGCCTCGGCGGCGTCGTACTCCTTGCTGTCCAGCAGGGCGTGTTCCACGATGTTCTGCACCTCGTAGATCTTGATGTCGACCGCGAAGCGCGAGGCGATCTCGCGGTCGACGCGAGCGACCAGGTCACGGATGGTGCGGTGCGTGAGCGGGGTCAACTCGCCGTTCACCTCGGTGAAGCTCTTGGCCAGTGCCGCGTAGATGCGGGCGTTGTCGAAGGCGAGCAGGCGGCCGTCCCGTTTGGCCACCATGAGCGCGCCCAGAGCATGCTCGGTAGTGAGGTTTCCTGCGCCGGGATTTTCCATTTTCAGCACGCGCTGCCATCTCCTTGGGTCGGTACCCACGGCAATCGGGCGGGACGCTGAGTCGGGCGAAAGAACCACATCTAGTAGTTGGGGTGCGATTCACATACTACCTGTAGGGTTTCGCAGTCATGTGCTTCGGCTCGCCGCCGGTGTCTCCGAGTTGGTGGGGCGGTTGCCGGGCGGCGTACGATCGGTGAATGCCACCGCCCTCCCCGTTGCCACAGCGCCACGGGCTTGACGCTGCCTGGGTATGCACGCCGGATGGGGGCCGGGCCGGGCCGCATCCGTGGCCGACCATGGGTGCGTGGTTGCTCGAGCGACTCGCCGAGTTCGTCGATGTCGCCGGGTTTCTGGCCGGGGAACGCTTCGCCTATCAGTCGGGCGCGCTGGTCGTGGGCAGCGACCTCTATGGCCCGCGTACCTTTGTCTGGTTTCATCGCGATCTCGCCGATGAGACAGTCGTGCCCGGGACCATCCACGTGGTGCATCGGGATGCTCGACTCGTCGTGATCGACAAGCCGGCCTTCCTCTCGACCATTCCGCGCGGCCGACACGTTGTACAGAGTGTGGTGGTGCGCTTGCGCGCCGAGTTGGGACTTCCCGAGCTCTCGCCGTTGCATCGCCTGGATCGGGTGACATCGGGCCTCGTGGTTCTGGCGACGGAGCGGCGCTGGCGTGGGGAGTATCAATCGATGTTCCAACGCGGCGAGGTCGAAAAGACCTACCGGGCGCTGGCCCCGCTGCGGCCGGATCTGGATTTGCCCGTCACCGTGCGCAACCACCTCACGAGCAGGCGCGGCCACTGGCAAGCCGAGGTGACCGACGACCCGGCCAATGCCGAGTCGCTGATCGAACTGGAGACCGTTCTGCAGCACACGGGCGTCTACCGGCTGACGCCGCGCACCGGAAAAACCCATCAGCTGCGAATGCACATGCTGGGCCTAGGGATCCCCATCATCGATGACCCGGTGTACCCGGTCGTTCAGGATGTCGCACTCGACGATTTCACCCGCCCGCTGCAGCTCCTGGCGAGCGAGGTGACCTTCACCGATCCGATCGACGGGGAGTTGCGCCGCTTCGAGAGCGTCCGGGCGCTTCCGCTGCAGGCTGAGGTTGCTGTTGCTGTTGCTGGGGCTGCTGCTGGCTCAGCCTGAAGGCGCCCCAACCTCCCGACCCATCGCGAAGCATCCGCCGCCGGCCCCCGGCCGAACGAATTCGACGGAGATTTTGTTCAGAACCGGCCCAGAACATCCGTTTGGGCTCGAAATCGGTAAAATCTCGGCTCTCCTGCTGCTTCTGTGGGTTAAACCCGGCCGGGGAGCACTGGTTTGTGGCCGCCGAGGCTGAGCATGGCGAGGGCGATGAGGGCGT
>NZ_SOGE01000006.1:0-137685 GCF_004402575.1 Cryobacterium sp. TMT2-4
GGCCTCCGTTGCATCGTGTTGAGTGTGGTAACCCAATCGATACCGGAGGTCCTCACCTTTTTAGCTCACGCCACGCTCACAACCTGTGTGGGAACAACACCTAGCGGCCCTGGCGGCGCTTGCCGGGACGCGGCTGGCCCTTCACCTCGGGCGCGCGGCCCTTGCCCTTCGTCGCCTTGGCCTTTCCGCCCGCCGGAAGCGGCGGCTTCCAGGACTCATCCGAGGCGGCTAGCTCGGTGCGGGCATCCGTGAGAAATAGGTTGCCCGCCGCGGTCAGCCGGGTGGTCTCCGTGGTGCGGTCGATGAGCACGACGCCGATGTTCGCCTCGAGTTTTGCGATTGAGGAGCGCAATTTCGGGGTGGAGATATTGAGGTTCATCGCGGCGCGCGGGAAGTGCAACTCCTCGGCGACGGCGATGAAATGCCGAAGGAGTGTGATGTCCACGGAACGCCTTTCTGTGTGGGCCGCACGAATCGCGGGCGAAGTGACAAGGGTACGCGTTCCTGCTGGAGGTGTCGCCGGGAGGCAACGGAAGCGGCCGCACCGCGCTGCCGGGCCCGCACGCGCTAGGCTCGGAGCGCACACCCTCAAGTGAATATAGGGCCATCAAGGTCGATGCGGGAGAGTTCGGCGCCCTCAGGCAGTCGAACACCGAAGGAGCAATCCTCCCCGACAATCTCTCAGGTACTCGTACCGCATCGAACTGGCCACTCTGAAAAGTAGTCGCGGCTCGACAGCGGCTCGCCCACGGTGAAAATCGCGCCCGACCAACGGCTGCGGTGAAGCTCTCAGGCCTGACGACAGAGGGGGAGTTCCCAGGGGTACGATCGATCGATCGCGCCCCGGAGATTCTTGCTCGGCCCCCGGCCGGCGACAACCTGGAGAACTCATGACCTCGGACACTGAAGCCCACACCGATTCAACCCCCACGGTGGAGCGGTTCTCCCCGCTGCACCTGGCGCACGTGGATGCCGGCGCCAGTTTCACGGACTTCGCCGGGTGGCAGATGCCGGTGCGCTACTCGAGCGATCTCGCCGAGCACCACGCCGTGCGCACCAGCGCGGGCATTTTCGACCTCTCGCACATGGCCGAGATCCTGGTGGCCGGGCCGGACGCCGGAGCGTTCCTCGACTATGCCCTCGCCGGCCAACTCTCCACGATCGACCTGCTGCAGGCCAAGTACAGCCTCATCCTCAACCGTGCCGGCGGCATCATCGACGACATCGTCGTCTACCGCACGGCCGAGAACGAGTACCTCGTCATCGCCAACGCGGGCAACCGTTTCCCGGCGGTCACGGCGCTCACGGCCCGGGCCACCCGCTTCGACGTCACCGTCACCGATCAGAGCGACGACGTCGCCCTGATCGCCGTGCAGGGGCCTAATTCGCGCGCCATCCTCGAGGCCACGGCGGACCTCACGGTCGACGGCGACCTGTCAGCGCTGAAGTACTACCGCGCCCTGGGTGGTACCTTCCAGGCCGGCCGCGTTCTCATTGCCCGCACCGGCTACACCGGTGAAGACGGCTTCGAACTCTATGTCGACGTGCCGGATGCCGCGGCGCTCTGGGACGCGCTCCGCGCGGCGGGCGCCTCTTTCCACCTCGTGCCGGCGGGGCTCGCCAGCCGCGACACCCTCCGTCTCGAGGCCGGCATGCCGCTCTACGGCCACGAACTGAGCACCTCGACCTACCCGGCGCAGGCCGGACTCGGCCGCGTTGTGAACCTCGCCAAGGAGGTCGATTTCATCGGCCGCGAGGCCAGCGAAGAGGGTCCCAGCGCGGAGGCGCGCGTACTCGTGGGACTGGAATCTGCCGGCAAGCGTGCCGGGCGCGCCGACTACCCGGTATATCGCAGTGCCGACGCGACCGTGGCCGACGGCGTGATCACGAGCGGGGCGCTGTCGCCGACGCTCGGACATCCGATCGCCATGGCCTACGTGGCTCCCGGCCTGGCGCGACTCGGCACCCAGGTCTTCGTCGATGTGCGCGGCACCCGCATCCCCGCAACTGTGACCGCCCTTCCGTTCTACAAGCGTCAGAAATAGTCCACCCCTCGAGAGGAACACCCCCATGGCCGAACAGTCTGAACTCCAGTACACCGCCGAGCACGAGTGGGTTCTCGTCGACGGCGACACCGCCACCGTCGGCATCACCGCCTACGCCGCCGACAAGCTAGGCGACGTCGTCTTCGTCGAGTTGCCAGCCGTCGGCAGCGATGTCGCCGGCGGCACCGTCGTCGGCGAGATCGAGTCCACCAAGTCGGTCGGCGAGCTCTTCGCCCCCGTCACGGGCACCGTCGCCGAGACCAACGACGCCGTCGTCGAGAGCCCCGAGCTCGTCAACAGCGACCCGTTCGGCGCCGGCTGGCTGCTCAAGGTCACGTTCGCGGAGTTGCCTCCTCTCCTCAGTTACGCCGACTACTCCGCCCTCATCGGCGAGTAACGAAAACGAAAAGCCAGGTTCCGCACACATGTCACAGCCCTTCACTCAGCGCCACATCGGCACGGATGCCGACGCGCAGTCCCGCATGCTGTCGATCCTCGGTTACGACTCGGTCGACGCCCTCGTCAACGCGGCCGTGCCCGAATCGATCCAGGTGGACCAGTTCCGCACCATCGGTGATTGCACCCTGCCGCCCGCCGCCACCGAGCGGGAGGCCATCGCGGAGTTGCGGGACCTCGCCGGCCGCAACACCGTGAAGCGGTCCATGATTGGTCTCGGCTACTACGACACCGTCACCCCGGCCGTGATCAAGCGCAATGTGTTCGAGAATCCCAGCTGGTACACGGCCTACACTCCGTACCAGCCCGAAATCTCCCAGGGCCGTCTTGAGGCGCTGATCAACTTCCAGACCATGATCGCCGACCTGACCGGACTCTCCACGGCCAACGCGTCCATGCTCGACGAGTCGACCGCCGTGGTGGAGGGCATGCTCCTCACCCGTCGGGCGTCGAAGTCGAAGTCGAACCGTTTCCTCGTCGACGCCGACGCGCTGCCGCAGACGAAGGCCTTGCTGGGCAATCGCGCGGCCGCCGTCGGGATCGACCTCGTGGAGGTCGACCTGGCTGGGTCCGCTGAGGACCTCGGCGAGTACTTCGGTCTCTTCGTGCAGTACCCCGGCGCATCCGGCCGGGTCTGGAACCCGGCCGGGGTTATCGCCGCCGCCCAGGCGCAGGGGGCGCTCGTCGTCGTCGCCGCCGACCTGCTCGCCCTGACCCTGATCACCTCGCCCGGCGAGCTCGGCGCCGACGTGGCCGTGGGCACCAGCCAGCGCTTCGGCGTGCCGATGGGCTTCGGCGGTCCGCACGCGGGTTACATGGCCGTGCGCAGTGGCCTCGAGCGTCAGCTTCCCGGCCGCCTGGTCGGCGTCAGCGTTGACGCGGCCGGCCACCCGGCCTACCGCCTGTCGCTGCAAGTGCGTGAGCAGCACATCCGTCGGGACAAGGCCACCTCGAACATCTGCACCGCCCAGGTGCTGCTGGCCGTGATGGCCGGCATGTACGCGGTCTACCACGGGCCCGACGGCCTGCGGAAGATCGCCGCCCAGGTGCACGAGCGCGCCGGGCAACTCGTCGTCGCTCTCCTCGCCGCCGGTGTCGACGTTGTCACCGCGACGTTCTTCGACACGGTCCGTGCCTCCGTTCCGGGCCGCGCCGCCGAGATCGCCCGGGCCGCCTCCGCCAGCGGGGTCAACCTCTACCTGGTCGACGCGGACACCGTCGGCATCGCCGTCGACGAGACGACGACTCTCGCGGATCTCGCCCTGGTCGTCGGCGCGTTCGGCGGGCGGGATGCCTTCGGCCTGGTGGACTTCAGCATGGTCGAGGCCGGCCTTCCGCCCGAACTTCATCGCACCAGCGAGTTCCTCACCCACCCGGTGTTCAACACGCACCGCTCGGAGACGAGCATGATGCGCTATCTCAAGCGCCTCGCCGACTTCGACTACGCGCTCGACCGCGGCATGATCCCGCTCGGCTCCTGCACCATGAAGCTGAACGCGGCCACCGAGATGGAGGCCGTCAGCTGGCCCGAGTTCGGCGGGCTGCACCCGTTCGCGCCGCGTGCCGACATCGAGGGCTACCTGGAACTGATCCGGCAGCTCGAATCCTGGCTGACGGATGTCACCGGCTACGACTCCGTGTCCCTCCAGCCCAACGCCGGCAGCCAGGGTGAACTCGCCGGGCTCCTCGCGATCCGCGGCTACCACCTCTCCACCGGGGATACCCAGCGCACGGTTTGCCTGATCCCGTCCAGCGCGCACGGCACCAACGCGGCATCCGCCGTGCTGGCCGGCATGAAGGTCGTCGTCGTCGCCTGCGACGAGCTCGGCAACGTCGACCTGGAGGACCTGCGCGCCAAGATCGCGAAGCACGCCGAGAACCTCGCCGCGTTGATGATCACCTACCCGTCGACGCACGGCGTCTACGAGCACGAGGTCGGCGCCATCTGCACGGCCGTGCACGACGCCGGCGGCCAGGTCTACGTCGACGGCGCCAACCTGAACGCCCTGCTCGGTTTCGCCCGTTACGGCGACTTCGGCGGCGACGTGTCGCACCTGAACCTGCACAAGACGTTCTGCATCCCGCACGGCGGCGGCGGGCCGGGCGTCGGTCCGGTCGGGGCCAAGGCGCACCTCGCTCCGTTCCTGCCGGGGCATCCCCTCGCTCAGAGCGACGAGCACTACCTCCTCGCCTCCGGCGATGCGGCGGCGGTCGACGGCGGTGTCGATGAAAGTGGCGGCACGGTCGGCGGCACGGTCGGCGGCACGGTGGGCGGCACGGTCGGCGGCACGGTGGGCGGCACGGTCGTGCACTCCGGCGGGCCGGTCTCGGCGGCGCCGTACGGCAGCCCGAGCATTTTACCGATCTCCTGGGCCTATGTGCGCATGATGGGGGCCGAGGGTCTGCACGCGGCCACCGGCGCCGCGGTTCTCGCGGCCAACTATGTGGCCAAGCGCCTCGAGGCTCACTACCCGGTGCTGTATTCCGGTGACAACGGCTTGGTCGCACATGAGTGCATCCTCGATCTACGCCCGCTCACCGAGGCCACCGGGGTCAGCGTCGATGATGTGGCCAAGCGACTCGTCGACTACGGCTTCCACGCGCCGACCATGAGCTTTCCGGTGTCCGGTACGCTCATGATCGAGCCCACCGAGAGTGAAGACCTGGGCGAGATCGACCGGTTCGTCGAGGCCATGATCGCGATCAAGGCCGAAGCGGATGCCGTAGCCGCCGGCCGCTGGCCTGCCGAGGACAACCCGCTGCACAATGCCCCGCACACCGCACAGTCGGTGATCGAGGGGGAGTGGACGCACGCCTACGACCGTGAGACCGCGGTCTACCCGGTGCGCAGTCTCATCCGTGGCAAGTACTGGCCGCCGGTGCGCCGCATCGACAACGCCTTCGGTGACCGCAACCTCGTCTGCGCCTGCCCGCCCCCCGAGGCCTTCGAGTAGACCGCCACTCCCTAACGAATTCGACGGAGATTTTGCCTGTCCGGCCAGGTTTTGGCCCGATTCGCGCCATTCTCGGCAAAATCTCCGTCGAATTCGCAGGCCGGCAGGTCAGGCAGGTCAGGCAGGTCAGGTCGGCCGGCAGGTCAGCCAGCGGGGGCGAGGAGCCCCGGCCACCAGGTGAGGGCGAGCGGGTACCCGATGAAGGAAACTATGTCGAGGATCCAGTGCGCAATCACGAGCGGCATCGTGCGTCCCCAACGCAGATAGCACCAGCCGAACAGCACCCCCATGGCCGCATTGCCGAAGAACGGCCCGATGCCCTGGTAGAGATGGTAGCTGCCGCGCAGAAGCGCCGAGGACACGATGATGGTCCAGGTGGACCAACCCAGCTCGCGCAGCCGGGTAAACAGGTAGCCGACCACAATCAGCTCCTCGACCAGTGCCGAGCGCAGTGCCGAGAGCACCAGGATCGGGATCGTCCACCAGAACGTGTCGAGCGGCGACGGCACGATCGCCACGGTGAAGCCGAGGGACCGCCCGGCGAGGTAGAGCCCCAGTCCGGGGATACCGATCACGAGCACCAGCCCGAAACCGCGCAGTAGGTCGCGCCCCGGCTGCGTGAAGTCGAAGCCCAGCCGCCGGAACGGGCTCTGCCCCGGCAGCCACAGGAGGTAGAGCACCAGGGCCACGGCGAACAGGGCGAAGAAGATGCCGAGGAACTGATAGCTGAAGTCGAGCCATTCCCGCGGCGACTGCGACCCGTTCAGGGTCGCCGACTGCTCCGAGAGCGGCCGGGCGTCGGTCAGCCGGGCGATAATCGAAATGATCGAGTAGAGCGCGGATGCCCCGAGCGACATTCCGAGGACGATCCCCACCTCCCAGCGGAGCCCGGTTCGATTGCCGCGCAGAGTCACGCGCCCGGCTTCATCCGGCAGGCCGGTGTTCCCCCGGGCAGCCGGTGGCGGTACCGCGCCACGAGCCGGTAGCCCACTTCGGCCGCCCACGACCACGGCGGCACGGTGCCGAGCCAGCCCAATACGCGCATGAGCGCATTCGGCTGGTGCCGAAGCAGGGCGGCCACGGCCGCGGCGCCGCCGAACCGGTGGTCGTCGACGATCAGCCAAACCCGGGACTGGGCATCCTTCGTCGTCAGCGCATAGGAGGCCAGGTCGGTCCATTGGTAGGGAGCGGAAGCCGGCATGCCGGGAATCAGACGCTTCATGGTGTTCACGGAGGTCGTGCAGAACGCGCAGTCGCCGTCGAAGATCAACAGCGGAGGGCGTGCGTGGGCGGTCACGATCATCCTCCCATCTTCCCACTGCTCGGAACGTGCAGGTTGCTGAATTCGGTGGGCGGATTGCGCGCAAGAACCTGCTGTGGCGCAACTATCCTGCGCAGTTTGTTTCGCATCTGTAACGTTTCCCCAATAGATTATGCGAAGTCCGCGCCCACTCTTTAAGGTCGGTATATCCGAGATGTCTGCTCGCCCGAGGGTCACGCGGCATTTCCCTGTGCACTGGAGGAAAATTGAAAATCAGGAGACTGGGCATACCTGCCATCGCCTTGGCTGCCGCGGGAGCCCTCGTGCTCTCCGGTTGCGCCAGTGGAGACGCCCCGGCAGAGAGTGACACCGCGGCGATCATCACCACGAACGGATCCGAGCCGCAGAACCCGCTGGTCCCGACGAACACCACCGAGACCGGAGGCGGCAAGATCACCACCTCGATCTTCGCCGGGCTCGTCTCGTACAACGCCAAAGGCGAGATCGAGAACGAGGTCGCCAAGTCGATCGAGTCCGACGACGCCCAGAACTGGACCGTCACGCTCAACGACGGCTGGGAGTTCACCGACGGCGAGGCCGTCACGGCTGACTCCTTCGTGGACGCCTGGAACTTCGGAGCGAAGTTCAGCAACGCTCAGAGCGCCTCTTACTTCTTTGACAACATCGCCGGCTTCAGCTACGACGCTGACGCCGAACTGACCGGTCTGAAGGTTGTCGACGAATCCACCTTCACGGTCGAGCTGGCCTCGCCCGAGGCCGACTGGCCGCTGCGCCTGGGCTACACGGCGTTCATGCCGCTGCCCTCCGCCGCGTATGAGGACATGGAAGCCTTCGGCGAGAACCCGATCGGCAACGGCCCGTACATGCTGGCCAAAGAGGGCGCCTGGGAGCACGAGGTCGGAATCGACCTCGTCACCAACCCCGAGTACGACGGCGTGCGCAAGCCCGCCAATGGTGGCCTGAACATCGTCTTCTACGCCTCGATGGACGCCGCGTACGCGGATGTCCAGGGTGGCAACCTCGACGTGCTCGACGCCGTCCCGGACGCCGCGTTCGAGTCCTACGAGTCGGACTTCCCGGACCGCTTCGTGAACCAGCCGGCCGCCATCTTCCAGGGCTTCAACATGCCGTACTACCTCGAGCACTGGAGTGGTGAGGAGGGCAAGCTGCGACGCGCCGCCATCTCGATGTCGATCGACCGCAAGGAAATCACGGACGTCATCTTCCAGGGCACGCGCACCCCTGCGACCGACTTCACTTCGCCGGTCATCGACGGTTACTCCGATTCCCTCAAGGGTGCCGAAGTCCTCGAATACAACCCGAAAGAAGCCAAGGCCAAGTGGGCCGAAGCCGACGCGATCGCACCTTACACCGGCACGTTCGACCTCGCCTACAACTCCGACGGCGGCCATGCCGCCTGGGTCGACGCGGTGACCAACAGCATCAAGAACACGTTGGGCATCGAAGCCATCGGCAAGCCGTACCCGACGTTCGCTGCGGCGCTCGACGACCGTTCCGCCGACAAGCTGACCGGTGGAACCCGCGCCGGCTGGCAGGGTGACTACCCGTCGCTGTACAACTTCCTCGCTCCGCTGTACCAGACCGGTGCCGGCTCGAACTACGAGGACTACACCAGCGAAGAGTTCGACGCGCTGCTCAAGGAAGGCGCAGCCGCGTCCTCCGTCGAGGACGCCACCGCGAAGTACCAGGAAGCACAGGAAGTCCTCCTCGCCGACCTTCCCACGATCCCGCTCTGGTACTCCAACGTCAGTGGCGTCTGGTCCGAGTCGGTCGAGAACGTCGTCTTCGGCTGGGACTCCGTGCCGATGTACACCGACATCACCAAGAGCGAGTAGCTCTCGTTCAACCAGCTCGTCAGCAGTAAACAGATAACACGTGTGGGGTTCGGGGCATACAGCCCCGGACCCCACACGTGACTAGACTCAACCAGTGATTGTGAATTTCATGTACATACGTTCCGGCTTGGGGACCTGATGATCTGGTATACCGGCAAACGCCTGCTCCAGATGATCCCGGTGTTTTTCGGTGCGACACTCCTGATCTACTTCATGGTGTTCTCTCTTCCCGGAGACCCCATCGCGGCCCTGTACGGCGATCGGCCCCCGGCTCCTGGAGTGATCGAGCAGATCCGCGCCCAGTACAACCTGGACAAGCCATTCATCGTGCAGTACTTCATCTACATCGGCAACTTCTTTCAGGGTGACCTTGGCACCACCTACTCCGGCCGCCCGGTCAGCGACGTGATGGCGAAGGCCTTCCCGATCACCGCCCGTCTGGCCCTGCTCGCGCTGGCCATAGAAGCCATCTTCGGCATCCTCGTCGGTCTCGTCGCTGGGCTCCGCAAGGGCAAGCTCTTCGACACCAGCGCCCTCGTGGTCAGCCTCCTCCTGATCAGCGTCCCCACGTTCGTGATCGGTTTCGTGCTGCAATACGTCTTCGCGGTGAAGCTCGGCTGGGCGCGCACCACGGTGAGCAGCGAAGCTCCCCTGAGTGAACTGCTGCTGCCGGCCCTTGTTCTGGCCTCCGTCTCCTTCGCCTACATTGTGCGGCTCACCCGGGCCAGTGTCTCCGACAACCTCAGTGCGGATTTCGTGCGCACCGCCACAGCAAAGGGGCTCTCCCGCCGCCGGGTGGTGGGCGTGCACGTGTTGCGCAACTCCCTGGTCCCGGTCGTCACCTTCCTCGGCGTCGACCTCGGCTCACTGATGGTCGGTGCCATCGTCACCGAGGGCATCTTCAACATCAACGGCGTCGGCGGCACCGTCTATAAGGCGATCAAGCTCGGCGAAGGACCCACCGTGGTGTCGTTCATCGCGGTGATGGTCGTGATCTTCGTGCTGGCCAATCTGCTCGTCGACCTCCTCTACGCAGCTCTGGACCCGAGGATTCGTTATGCCAAATAAGAACCCGAACGCGCAGACCCACTACGTGGCCGCGCTCGAAGAAACCCCGGTCGAAGTCGTCGACCGCCTCGATGAATCGCAGAAGGCCCGCAGCACCTGGGCGGATGCCTGGGACGCCATGCGCGTACGGCCCACCTTCTGGATCTCTTCGGCCCTGATCCTCCTGATCGTTATCGTCGCACTGTTCCCGAGCCTGTTCGCCCAGGTGTCGCCCACCGAGTGCGACCTCGGCGACAGCCACGCTGGTCCGGGAGACGGACATCCGCTCGGCTACACCCGTCAGGGCTGCGACATCTACGCGCGAATCATCTTCGGCACGCAGGCCTCGGTCACCGTCGGCCTGCTCGCCACGATCCTGGTGACCTTCACGGGAATCATCGTCGGCGCGCTCGCCGGTTACTACGGTGGCGTGCTCGACTCAATCGTCTCCCGCATCGGCGACATCTTCTTCGCCGTCCCCACCGTGCTGGGCGCGATCGTGCTCATGTCGGTCCTGCCGGAGCGAACCCCCGTCACCATCGCACTCGTGCTGTCGCTTTTCGCCTGGCCGCAGATCGCGAGAATCATGCGCGGCGCGGTACTCTCCGCCCGCAACTCGGACTACGTCACGGCGTCCGTCGCCCTGGGCGTCAGCAAATTCCGGATTCTGCTGCGCCACGTCGTGCCGAACTCGATCGCCCCCGTGATCGTGATCGCCACCGTCTCGCTGGGCACGTTCATCGTGGCCGAGGCCACCCTGTCGTTCCTCGGCATCGGCCTCCCGCCGGGCATCATGTCCTGGGGTAACGACATCGACGCGGCGAAGAGTTCGCTCCGCACCAACCCGCAGGTGCTGCTCTACCCTGCGGCGGCACTGTCCGTGACCGTCCTCGCGTTCCTCATGCTGGGCGACGTCGTGCGCGACGCCCTCGACCCCGAAGCGAGGGCCCGCCGATGAGCCAGACCGTCATCGAATCCATCGGCGAGAGCGCCGTCGTTTCCACCGAGCCTCTGCTCCAGATCCGCGACCTCGAGGTCGGTTTTCAGACCCAGCACGGCCTCGTCCCCGCCGTGCGGGGGGTCAGCCTCACCCTGTATGCCGGTCAGACGCTGGCGATCGTGGGGGAGTCCGGCTCGGGCAAGACCACGACCGCACAGGCCATCATCAAGCTCCTCGCCGGTACCGGCAAGATTACGGCCGGACAGATCCTGTTCGAGGGCCGCGACCTCGCCGGGCTGTCGGACAAACAGATGCAGGATGTGCGCGGTCGCCTGATCGGCTACGTGCCGCAGGACCCGATGAGCAACCTGAACCCCGTCTGGAACATCGGCTTCCAGGTTGAGGAGGCCATCAGGGCAAACAACGTGGCTCAGGGCAAGGCGGCGCGTCAGCGCACCATCCAGGTGCTGCAGGAGGCGGGCCTCAGCGACGCGGAGGACCGCCTCAAGCAGTTCCCGCACCAGTTCTCCGGCGGCATGCGCCAGCGTGTTCTGATCGGCATCGGCCTGTCCGCCCGGCCGAAGCTCCTGATCGCCGACGAGCCCACCTCGGCGCTCGACGTCACGGTGCAGCGTCAGATCCTGGACCACCTCGGCACCCTCACCCGCGACTACGGCACCTCGGTGCTGTTCATCACCCACGACCTCGGCCTCGCGGCCGAGCGGGCCGAGCAGCTCGTCGTGATGTACAAGGGCAAGGTCGTCGAATCCGGGCCGTCGCTGGAGATCCTCGCCAACCCGCAGCATCCCTATACCCAGCGCCTTGTGGCCGCGGCTCCGAGCCTCGCGTCGCGCCGCATCCAGTCGGCCAAGAGCCAGGATGCGGACGACGTGGAGATCTTCTCCGGTGGATCGCTCGACACGACCCTCGTGGCCCGTGCGGCCGAGCGGGAGCAGGCGGCGGCGACGCAGGACCTGATCAAGGTGCAGAACATCTCCAAGATGTACCGCATCCGCACCAAGGGTCTGAGGTACAACGAGCTGCTGGCCGTCAACGACGTCTCCTTCGCCATCAAGAAGGGCACCACCACGGCGCTCGTCGGCGAATCCGGGTCGGGCAAGTCGACGGTGGCCAAGCTCATCCTGCAGTTGGAGAGCATCACCAGCGGGCAGATCGAATTCGACGGCCAGGATGTCGCCGGGCTCAAGGGTGCGGCGCTGCTCAAGTTCCGGCGTCGCGTTCAGCCGGTCTTCCAGGACCCGTACGGTTCCCTGGACCCGCAGTACAACGTGGGCAACACGATCGCGGAGCCCCTGCTGGCCCACAAGATCGGCAACGCCGCGGAGCGGCAGGCCCGCGTGCGCGAGTTGCTTGACCAGGTCTCCCTTCCCTGGGCCACCCGGTACCGGTACCCGAGCGAACTGTCCGGTGGGCAGCGCCAGCGCATCGCCGTGGCGCGCGCCCTGGCGCTCAAGCCGGACGTGCTCGTGCTCGACGAGGCGGTCTCCGCCCTCGACGTGCTCGTGCAGGGACAGATCCTCAACCTGCTCACCGAGCTGCAGACTGAACTGGGCCTGACCTACCTGTTCATCACGCATGACCTCGCGGTCGTGCGGCTCGTCGCCGACAACGTCTGCGTCATGCAGAAGGGCAAGATCGTCGAGACCGCGTCCACGGACGAGGTCTTCGACAGTCCTCGCGAGGCCTACACCCAGGAGCTGCTCGCGGCCATCCCCGGTGGCAACTTCCAGTTTGGCCGCTGACCGGGTTCCGGGTGCTTCGGCACCAGGTCGTCGTGGTGACCCGATCGGGCGAACGCCTCGTGTGCTGGGGTGCACCGTCCGCTGTCCGGTCGTCGGTGGCGACTTCGCCGGAGACCTCTCGGGCGGCCGGGCAGGTGCGGGAGGCCAGCGGGCGGATCACCGGGTCGTCCGCGCACCGGGCCATCCGCGGCTTCTGGGACCGGCACGAGGCTCCGCAGCGCGCCGGGGAGCGAGTGGTGCGCCGCTGGCATCGACGGTCGTTCCTGGTCGGCGCCGTGCTCGTCCTCGGGCCGGCCGTTCAGCTGGCGTGGTCGTCGCTGGCCTGAATTTTCTGGTTGCGCCTGAGCTTTGCTCCAGGACAGATCGTGTTCTTGCGCATTGTGCCCTCAAAGTTTCAAAACTGTTACATTTTCCGTCTTAAAGTGCCCCAGACTGGCATCTGGGGCAGAGTCGCTTCACGCAGGCATAGGCTCTCCCCTCAAGCACACGAGAGCAGTTCCTTCCCCCGGTATCCCGGCGGGGGGAACGATGGAGGAGTCTTCATGGTTTCGCATCGTTGTACGCAGATCGTCGCCGTTCCCGGCACACTGGTCTGATCCGAGCTCAACCCGGCCGCGGTCTGGGAAGAGCGCACTCCGATCACGTACAAGGACTACGTGGCCACCTGGACGGCCATGAACGGCACCAACGAGAAGTATTCCCCAGCCTCCACGGCCATCTTCGACCAGATCAGCGCGATCGAATCCACCGGAACCGAATTCGATTTCACGGTCACGTTCGACTCGATCAACGCCGACTGGGCGTCGATCTTCACGAGCGTGCTGCCGGCCAGCGGCGCATCGGCAGCCACGTCGTTCGGCAACTCCGAAACCGACCTGCTCCACATCTCGTCGAACGCCGATGCCGACCAGAGGGCTGAGAAGCGCGCGGATGCCGAGATCCAGGCATCCGGTGGCCTCACCTGGACCCACGTCACCATGAACGGCTCGAAGGGCCCGCTCGCGGACGTCGAACTGCGGCGCGCCATCGGCCACGCCGTCAACCGCGGTCTCATCTCCGAGTCGGTCAACACGCCGGTAGGCGTCGACGCCACCACCCAGGGCAGCTTCATCTTTATGCCGGGTCAAAAGGGATATGAAGACAACGTGGGCGACGCAATCGGCTACGACGTGGCCAACACGGAGCTCGACACCGACAAGCGCATCGTCATCGCCAACGAGATCAACACGGTCCTCGCCGCGTACGTGCCCATCATCCCGATCGCGCCGCTGCCGAACGTGTACGCCGTGAAGTCCGGCCTCGTCAACCACAGGGCCACCCAGTGGCGGACACACCCGCAACACAGCACGGAGGACGGGACGGGGACTTGAGCCCTCCGCCCCGTTTTTCGTGCTCCGAGTCGGGATCCGAGGGACTCTCAGCCCCCGGACGGGGAGAGTGCGGTAGGATTGTCCGTTGGGTCGGACTTTGACCACACACATCCATTCTTCGTCGCATGCGGTACTTTGCGGCATCCATTCTTCGTAAGGATTTACTTCATGGCGATTGCCACGCGCAATAACCTCCGAAATGTCGCGATCGTAGCCCACGTTGACCACGGCAAGACCACGCTGGTCGACGCGATGCTCCAGCAGACCAACTCGTTCGCCGAGCACTCACACACCGAAGAGCGCGCCATGGACTCGAACGAACTCGAGCGCGAAAAAGGCATCACCATCCTCGCCAAGAACACGGCGATCTCCTACAAGGGCATCCACGCCAAGGATGGCCCCATCACCATCAACGTGATCGACACCCCCGGCCACGCCGACTTCGGCGGTGAGGTCGAGCGCGGCCTCTCCATGGTCGACGGTGTTGTGCTTCTCGTCGACGCCAGTGAGGGTCCGCTGCCGCAGACCCGCTTCGTGCTGCGCAAGGCGCTCGAGGCCCACCTGCCCGTCATTCTCCTGGTGAACAAGACTGACCGTCCCGATGCTCGCATCGACGAGGTCGTCGAGGAAAGCCAGGACCTGCTCCTCGGCCTCGCCAGCGACATGGCCGACGATGTGCCCGACCTCGACCTCGACCTGGTTCTCAACGTGCCCGTCGTCTACGCGTCCGGCCGTAACGGGTCCGCCAGCCTCAACCGTCCCGAGAACGGCCAGCTGCCCGACAACGAAGACCTCGAGCCGCTCTTCGCAGCGATCCTCGAGCACATTCCAGCGCCGGTCTACGACGACCAGCACCCGCTGCAGGCCTGGGTAACCAACCTCGACTCCTCGCCGTTCCTCGGCCGTCTCGCACTGTTGCGCATCTTCCAGGGCACCATCAAGAAGGGTCAGACGGTCGCCTGGATCAAGCACGACGGCACCATCGCAAATGTGCGTGTCACCGAGCTCATGATCACCAAGGCGCTCGACCGCTACCCAACCGAGAGCGCCGGCCCCGGCGACATCGTCGCTGTCGCCGGATTCGCCGACATCACCATCGGTGAGACCTTGGCCGACCCAGAGGACCCGCGCCCGCTGCCGACCATCACGGTCGACGACCCGGCCATCTCGATGACGATCGGCACCAACACCTCGCCGCTCATCGGCAAGGTCAAGGGCCACAAGCTCACCGCCCGCATGGTCAAGGACCGTCTCGACAAGGAGCTCGTCGGCAACGTCTCGCTCCGCGTTATCGACATCGGACGCCCGGATGCCTGGGAGGTCCAGGGCCGAGGCGAACTCGCCCTCGCCATCCTGGTGGAGCAGATGCGACGCGAAGGCTTCGAGCTCACCGTCGGCAAGCCGCAGGTCGTCGTCAAGCGCGTCGACGGCAAAATTCACGAGCCGTACGAGCACCTCACTATCGACTCGCCGGAAGAGTACCTCGGCGCGATCACCCAGCTGCTCGCCGCCCGCAAGGGACGCATGGAGAACATGGCGAACCACGGCACCGGCTGGGTCCGGATGGAATTCATCGTTCCGTCGCGTGGCCTGATCGGATTCCGCACCGAGTTCCTCACGGACACCCGCGGCACCGGTATCGCCAACGCCATCTTCCACGGCTACGAGGCCTGGGCCGGCACGATCACCACTCGTACCAACGGCTCGATCGTCGCCGACCGGTCCGGCGTGGTCACGCCGTTCGCGATCATCGCTCTGCAGGAGCGCATGTCGTTCTTTGTCAACCCGACCGAAGAGGTCTATGAGGGCATGGTCATCGGCGAGAACTCGCGCGCCGACGACATGGACGTGAACATCACCAAGGAGAAGAAACTGACCAATATGCGTCAGTCCACCTCTGACACGTTCGAGTCGATGACCCCGTCCAAGCAGCTCACGCTCGAGCAGTGCCTCGAGTTCGCCCGTGAAGACGAATGCGTCGAGGTCACCCCGGCCGTCGTGCGCATCCGCAAGGTCGAGTTGGCCGCCTCGGCACGTCAGCGCAACGTCTCGCGTCTGAAAAAGCAGGACGCGAACTAACCGTCGCCACCGTGCGGCTGAGCGGCCGCGACGAGCGAAACCGTAGGGGTGCGGTTATGGTTTTCCATAGTGCTGCCCCTGCGGTTTCGCGCTTTTAAGCACGTGAACGATCGAACCGAAGGATGGGATCCCTGATGCAGTTGAACCGAGTACGTGTGCTGGCCGTGACCTTGGCCGTCGCGGGCGTGGCCCTGCTGTCCGGATGCTCCGGCGAGGCCGTCGGCTCCGCGGTCGACGGCGCGGTGAACGGGGCAACCGGAGGCGATGTCAGCCTGGGCGGGCAGCTGCCCGAGGGCTGGCCGGAAGAGATCCCCGTGATCGACGGGGATCTCGGTTTCGGGGCAGCGAACACCGCGGACGCCGGCCGGGGCTGGGTCGTCACCGTCACCACCAGCGCCGCGGACCCGCTGGCCGACGCCACGGCGATGCTCGAGGCTGCCGGTTTCAGCGCCGACAACGCCGCCACCGCGAACGTCGGCAATGCCGGCGTCGCGGCCCTGACGAACGAGACCTGGTCGGTGGTCGTCGCCGGCACTCCCGAGGGTGTGCTCTACACGGTGTCCCCGGCCGCCTAGCTGAGAACCAATTCGACGGAGATTCTTTCGAAAAACGACTGTTTTGTCGTGTTTGGGAGTGGTTCGGGCAAAATCTCCGTCGAATTCGTTCGGGCCGGAGTTGCTGCACCGGGTCAGGCCGACCGAAAGGCAGGCTCACTCAGCCGCGGGGGATCAGGCGAAGAGGGGGGCACCCGCGTAGGAGCCGCGGGCGGCCCCAAGCGGCCCCGGGCGGGACGGCGCAGAGGGCTGACCCGACGTGGCGGATGTACTCGTTCGGAGCGTCGTGCCGGGCCAGGCGCACGTGCGCTGTCGCGCCGATCAGCGGCAGGTCTGCCCGGCCGGTGAGGGCGAAGTCCGGAGCGGTGAACTCCGTGCCGCCCGACAACGGGGCACCCTCGCCCTTCTTGCGGCCGAACACGGCCTCCTGCTCGCGCAGGATGGTGCGGTCCCAGGACTCGATGGTCATCCGGATGCGCCGGGCCACCAGATAGGAGCCGCCGGCCAGCCAGGCGGGCCCGTCTTCGGCGCCGATCCAGACATGGTCGGCGGCGGCATCCGGCTCCTCTGCCGTGATAATGGATGTGCCGTCCTTGAAACCGAAGTGGTTGCGCGGCGTGGCCTGCGCCGTACTCGTCGAGGAAGTGGGTCCGAACCCCAATTGAGACCAGCGGAAGGCCGCGCGCCCGAAGGCGATGCGGGAGAGGTTGCGGCTGGCGTGCACGGCCACCTGCGGGTCGTCCACGCAGGCCTGGATGCCGAGGTCGCCGCCACTCCGTCCCGGCTCGAGCCTTTCCCCGGGGAAGTGCGGCATTCGACCAGCTCGACCGGGCTCCGACTCCCGATGCCGAAACGGTCGGCGCCGTCGATGCTCTCGAACAGGCTCGGGCCGAACCCGAACGTGATCGTCAGCCCGGAGGCCGGCAGGCCGAGCGCCTCGCCGGTGTCCTCCGGGGTGCGTCGTAAGGGCCGCTGACGGCCCCGAAATCGCCGATGTCACGCCCCATAGCCATGGCGGCGGCGGCATCGGTCCGGTCGCGGAGCAGTCGACCAACCCGGACCTGATGGTGCCCGCGGAAACGTCGAACGCCGAGGCCGAGCAGCCCGCGACGTGACAGGCCGCGCGACTGCTGTTGCCCGGTCACCTAGAGCACCAGGGTTGCGGTCCGCTGGTTGAGCGGTTCGCCGAGGGCGTCCACCTGGTCGGCGAGGGCCTTGATCTCGGCCTCGCTCAGCTCGGTGTACGGGGTGAAGCCGTCGCCGACGCGCTGGGCGTCCAGCAGTGTCTGCAGCGCGGCGAACTCGGTGTCGAGGCTATCGGCGCGGGCGGCATCCCTGTCGACCAGGATGTCCCGCACGCCGGCGTAGAGCACCGCGGCACCGTCGACGTTGGCCTGGAAATCCCAGAGGTCGGTGTGCGATCAGAACTCCTCCTCGCCGGTGACCTTGCCGGTGGCGACCTTGCCGGTGGCGACCTCGTCGAGAAGGCCGATCGCGCCGTTGGTCTGCTGCGACAGCGTGAAGGAGAGGGTCTGCACTTCCTCGTTCAGGGTCGCGGTGTCCTGCATCAGGCGGTCGGCGAGGCGTCGGCGCTCCGCGGCCGGATAGGCGAGAAAACCGGCCACGGCGTCGGCCGGCCAGAGGTCCTTCTCGATTGGTGCCAGTCGGTGCCGGTGACCAGCTGGGCCACCTGGTCGCGCACAGAGGAGGCGTCGTTGACGTTGGCGGTCTCGATCTGCGCCTCGAGGTCGTCGTCGACCGCGACGACCTGGTCGGAGGCGGTGACGATGAAGCCGGCCTTGCCGATCCCGTCACCGGTCATGCCGGGCTTGCAGGCGGTGACGTATTCGCCGGCGGCCAGCTGCACGACCAGGTCGCGGGTGAGTCCCTGACCGATGTTCTCGGCCTCGCCGTCGATGCGCAGGCCGTCATCGGCGAGCAGGTAGAACTCCGTGACCTGGTCGCCCGAGTTCGTGATGCTGAAGCTGAGGTTGCCGACGGGGGCTTCCTCGGCCGAGACGGTGCCGCATCCGCGCTGCTGTCGACCGTGACGGACGCCCCGGCGGAACCGGCCGGCGCGTTGGCGACGCAGCCGGTGAGGACGAGCAGGCCGAACGCGGAAACTGCGGCGAGGGGAACGAGGCGGGCGTTCTTAGGAGTCCCTAGCACGAGGTTCGGGAGGGGCTGGGTCAGCGGGGAGCGCCGCGGTCTCGGCGGCGTGCTCGTACGCGGGGCTGGTGCTGGGACCACGAGGCCGAGCCCCGAGCCCACAAGGGACCGGTCGATGCTGCACCGGAGTTGGCCGGACAGGTTGCGGGCTCGCGCCAGCATCCAGAACACCATCCAGGTCACGAGGCCCGTCGCCACGATCGACAGCACGCCGCCGATGGCCTCCTGGGACGTGAACGACAGGCCGTAGGTGCCGTTGGTGAGCTGCGCGCCGATGCCGAGCGCCAGCAGCACGGCGAGGCTGCATCCGGTCCGGATACGCCGGAGCACGTCCCGGCGGCCGACCTTCACGACGTAGGCCACGAGGATGGTCACGATGAGGGCGACTTCGAGGCCTTTACGGAGGCGGATCAGGTCATTGCGCGAGCACAAGGCTTCCTGGGTTTGTGGGAGAAGTTTGGTGAGGCTAACCTCAGTATCCTGACTCCAGCTTCGGTTCTGCGATCGTGTCCAGCTATCATTCATGCGCGGGTGTCCGCCCGTCCCAACTCCGTGGAGCTCAGCAATGGTCATGTCCGGCAGTGCAGAACGAGTCGTGTTCGTGCACGACCGGCCCGGTCAGGAATCCCTTTTGACCGGCGGAACCATCGCCCGGCTGCGGTCAGACGACGCCGAGGTCGTCGTTCTGTTCGGCTCCACGGACTCCCACTCCGCGGACGACTCCGACGTGCGCGCAGCCATGGCGGCGCTCGACGTAAGCGACTGGCGGATGCTGCCCGCGGCATCCGGGGCGCAGTCACTGGCCGAGGCCGTCGCCGACGTGCTCGCGGGCGTGCACGCCACCGCGGTCGTGATCGGCGCCGACGACGACACCCTCCGCCGGGCGGCCGCCGGGGCCGCCGACAGCCTGAATGTGCCGGTCTTCGAGCACCGCCAGGTGACGGATGCCGTCGGCCAGCGGCTCGTCGCGATCGATGTGAGCGGCCAGGTCGACCAGAAGCTGCGCGCCCTCGCCGCGTATGCGCGCCGCTGGAGCGTTACCGACCACACCGTCGTGCCGGTCGAGTCGGTGGCCGCAGCCGACCCGGCCGACCCGGCGGACCGCCCGGTCACGATCGGTGGCACCGAGACCTTCCTGCGGCTGCCCCTGGCGCACGCTCCCGACCCGGACGCGACCCCCGGGCTGCTCAGCCGCGGCCTGGCCGCGGTCGTCGCCCTCCTGACCGGGGCCGCCTTCGGCGTGCTCGGCACGATCGCGCACCAGGCCACCCTCCCAATCGGGCCCGTGACGATCCCGATCGGGCTGATCCTGGCCCTGGCCGGAATCATGACGCTCCTGGCAGGTCTCCGGCTGATGCTGGGGGACCGCCTGGTCGTCTTTTCCTGCGCGATCGGCCTCCTCGGCACGATCTTCATCCTGTCTCTGCGCAGCACCGGCGGCTCTGTCCTGGTCCCCGAGGGGATTCCGGGTTTGCTCTGGACCGTCGTGCCGACCCTGGTGGCCACGATCGTGCTGGCCTGGCCACGAATCCCGGCCCGTCCGCGTTCGGCATAGACTAGATATTCGCTTGTGAAGGGAGCCCTCCAACGTGACATACGTCATTGCTCTGCCGTGCGTCGACGTGAAGGACCGCGCCTGCGTCGACGAGTGCCCGGTCGACTGCATCTACGAGGGTGACCGCTCGCTCTACATCCACCCCGACGAGTGCGTCGACTGCGGTGCCTGCGAACCGGTCTGCCCGGTCGAGGCCATCTACTACGAGGACGATGTGCCCGAGCAGTGGGCCGAGTACTACAAAGCCAACGTCGAGTTCTTCGACGACATCGGCTCGCCCGGCGGGGCGGCCAAGGTCGGCGTGATCCATAAGGACCACCCCATCATTGCCGTGCTGCCTCCCCAGGTCTGATTCAGCCATGCTGAAGCCGCTCCCCGACTACCCGTGGGACCAGATGGTCCCCTTCGCCGCCCGGGCCCGGGCCCATGCGGGCGGCATCGTCGATCTGTCGATCGGTTCGCCGGTGGACCCGACGCCCGAGGTCATCCGCCGAGCGCTGGCCCAGGCCACCGACGCCCACTCTTACCCGCAGACCGCCGGCACGCCGGAGCTGCGGCGGGCGATCATCGACTGGTACGAGCGCCGGCGCGGCGTCACCGGCCTCACCGAGAAGAACGTGCTGCCGACCATCGGGTCGAAGGAGATAGTGGCCCTGCTGCCCTTCATGCTCGGGTTCGGCGAGGGTGACATCATTGTGCATCCGCTTGCCGCGTACCCGACGTACAGCATCGGCGCGGCCATGGCCGGAGCGGACGCCCTCGCCGCCGACGACCCCGCCGACTGGCCCGAGACGACGAAGCTGGTGTGGCTGAACAGCCCGGGCAACCCGGATGGCCGGGTTCTCTCGGTCGACGCGCTGCGCACGGCCGTCGCGCGCGCCCGGAAACTCGGCGCGGTGATCGTCTCCGACGAGTGCTACGCCGAGCTCGGCTGGACCGACGGGTGGGATGCCCGGCCGACCCCGAGCATCCTGGACCCCCGCGTCATCGGGCAGGACCGGCACGATGTGCTCGCGCTCTACTCCTTGAGCAAGCAGTCGAACATGGCCGGCTACCGCGGCGCGTTCGCGGCCGGCTGCGCGGACCTGCTCGCCCGGGTGCTGACCGTGCGCAAGCATGCCGGCCTCATGCTTCCCGCGCCGCTGCAAGCCGCCATGGTGGCCGCGCTCGGCGACGACGAACACGTCATCGTGCAGCGTCGGCGCTACCAGGCGCGACGCGAGGTGCTGCTGCCCGCACTGGTGGCGGCGGGCTTCCGCATCACCCGCAGTGAGGCCGGGCTTTACCTCTGGGCGACCGAGGGGCGCCCCGCCTGGGAATCGATCGGGCGGCTCGCCGAGCGGGGTATCCTCGCCGGACCCGGTCCGTTCTACGGCGACGGCTACCCGAGACACGTGCGCTTCTCCCTCACCGCCACGGACGAACGCATCGCGGCGGCTGCGACTCGGTTGCACGCTGGCTAATGCCCCACTGTCGGGAAATGTCAACTCTCTCCAATGAAGAGTGGACATTCTTGGTGGATGCAACAGTAGGCGGTTGCGGCCATTAGGCTGTATCCGCGTTGACGTCTCCAGACACACCGGTGTGCTGTGGCCCATCGCCACAGACGGTCAGCCACCAGACGGTTAGGTAGTGATATCCAGTGACACTCAGTCAGACCCAGGGAGCCGCCGTGAGCGACATCGCCGAGCGAACGCCATCCATCGAACCCAAGCAGGCGACACTGTCGTTCCCCGGCGGATCCGCCGAGTTCCCGATCGTGCGCGGCACGGCCGGCGCCTCCGGCATCGATATCTCGACGCTGACCCGCAAATCGGGTCTGATCACCCTCGACTCCGGGTTTGTGAATACCGCGGCCACGCGGTCGGCGATCACGTTCATCGACGGCGAGAAGGGCATCCTGCGCTACCGGGGCTATCCGATCGAGCAGATCGCCCAGAACTCCAACTTCCTCGAGACCGCCTGGCTGTTGATTTACGGTTCCCTTCCTAGCGCGAGCGAACTCGAGGCCTTCGACACGCGCATCCGTCGGCACACCCTGCTGCACGAAGACCTGCGCCGCCTCTTCGACGTGCTGCCGTACAACGCGCACCCGATGGCTGTGCTCTCCGCCGGCACCTCGGCGCTGGCCGCGTACTACCAGGATGCGCTCGAGCCCAACGACCCGGAGCAGGTCGAGCTGGCCACCGTGCACCTGCTCGCCAAGCTGCCCGTGATGGCGGCGTACGCCTACAAGAAGAGCATCGGCCAGGCATTCCTGTATCCCGACAACTCGCTCGGCTACGTGGACAACTTCCTGCGGCTGATCTTCGGCACACTCGCCGAGCCCTACGAGGTGAACCCGGTCGTCAGTAAGGCCCTCGAGCGCCTGCTGATGCTGCACGAGGACCACGAGCAGAACGCGTCGACCTCGACCGTTCGCCTGGTCGGCTCCACTGAGGCGAACCTGTTCGCGTCGGTCTCCGCGGGCATCAACGCGCTTTCCGGGCCTCTGCACGGCGGCGCCAACGAGGCCGTGCTCAAGATGCTGGGCGAGATCAAAGCATCCGGCGAAGGCGTCGAGAAGTTCGTTGAACGGGTCAAGAACAAAGAACAGGGCGTTCGCCTGATGGGCTTCGGCCACCGGGTGTACAAGAACTACGACCCGCGGGCGACCCTGGTCAAGGAGAGCGCCGACGAGGTGCTGGCCGCACTGGGCGTCAAGGACGACCTGCTGGACATCGCCAAGGAACTCGAACACATCGCGCTCAACGACGACTACTTCCGGGAGCGCAAGCTCTACCCGAACGTGGACTTCTACACCGGCGTCATTTACAAGGCGATGGGCTTCCCGACCAGCATGTTCACGGTGCTCTTCGCGATCGGCCGGTTGCCCGGCTGGGTGGCGCACTGGCGCGAGATGAACGAGGACCCCACGACCAAGATCGGTCGCCCGCAACAGCTCTACATCGGGTCGCCGGCCCGCGATTTCCCGCGCCGCTAGCCGCCGCGAGGCACCGCGCGCCCCCGCTGCCGGGATCGAACCAATTCGACGGAGATTCTGCCGAAAATGCCGGTTTCCGGCCTGTTTAGGGCGATTTCGAGCGGAATCTCCGTCGAATTCGTCAGGGACCTGGGGCTGTAGTCGGGCGGCGCCTCGGCGATGATGGTCGGGTGTGTCGTTCCCACGCCACTCCCTTGCGACTGGCAGCGTACTCAGCGGAGGCGCCGCCGTGCGGGTTGTTTCGGTCGCGCTCGAGCGTCGGACCGGCCGCCCGGCGTCAGGCGTGCAGCTGGGCGTTCAGCACGATGCCGGTGCCGGTGCGCGCCAGCACCTCGACCGCGCCCGAGACCGAGTTGCGGCGGAAAAGCAGGTTCGCGACCCCGGAGAGTTCGACGGCCTTCACCGACGGCGTCGTGCCGTCGGCAGTGCGCGGCTGGCCCGGCAGCAGCACCTTGGTGCCGGCGGTCACATAGAGCCCCGCCTCGACGACGCTGTCGGCGCCGATCGAGATGCCCACCCCGGAATTGGCCCCGAGCAGGGCCCGTTCGCCGATGGACACCCGTTCGGTACCGCCGCCGGAGAGCGTGCCCATGATGGAGGCACCGCCGCCGATGTCGGCGCCGTCACCCACGACGACACCCTGAGAGATCCTGCCCTCGACCATCGAGGTGCCGAGGGTACCGGCGTTGAAGTTGACGAAACCTTCGTGCATCACCGTGGTGCCGGGGGAGAGGTACGCCCCGAGACGCACCCGGGACGCGTCCGCGATCCGCACCCGGTCGGGCGTGACGTAGTTCAGTAGCGGCGGGAACTTGTCGATTCCGGTCGTCTGGATGCCGTGGCGCTGCAGGGCCGGCCGCAGTCGGGTGAAGTCGGCGGGCAGCATCGGGCCGGCATTCGTCCAGACCACGGCGGGCAGGTGGCCGAAGATGCCGTCGAGGTTGAGGGTGTTCGGGCGCACCAGCAGGTGCGACAGCAGGTGCAGGCGCAGGTAGGCATCCGACGTTCCGGCAGGCGCAGCGGTGAGGTCGATCTCGATCGTCACGGCCTCGATTCGCACCATTCGCCTCGGGTCCACCCCGGCGAATTCCTCGAGTTCAGACGGCACGATCCAGCGGTCGCGGCCGGCCGGCAGGGTTCCGAGCCGAGGTTCGGGGAACCAGGTGTCCAGCACCGTGCCGTCGCCGGCGACGGTGGCGAGGCCGTAGCCCCACGCGTTCGAGGGGGAAACGGATGTCGGGGGCACGGCGGAGGTCATGGCTCTAGGTTAGTAGAGTGCCCCAAAACACCGTGAACCTGGACCTGTCCGCGACCTCGATCGAGCTCACCCGGGCGCTCTGCGACCTCGAGTCGGTGTCCGGTAACGAGGCCGCCATCGCAGACGCGGTGGAACGCGCGCTGGCCGGGTACCCGCACCTCGACATCATCCGCGACGGCGACACCGTCGTCGCCCGCACCGACCTGGGTCGGGCCCAGCGCGTGATCATTGCCGGCCATCTCGACACGGTCCCGCTGAACGACAACCTGCCGACCCGGTTCGAGACCATCGATGGCGTCGACTATCTCTGGGGCCGCGGCACCGTCGACATGAAGGCCGGCGTGGCCGTGCAGCTGAAGCTGGCCGCCGAACTGACCGCGTCCAGCGTCGACGTAACGTGGATGTGGTACGACCACGAGGAGGTTTCCGACGACCTCAACGGTCTCGGCCGCCTCGCCCTCAACCGGCCCGACCTCTTCGCGGGGGACTTCGCCATCCTCGGCGAGCCCACAAACAGCCAGATCGAGGGTGGCTGCAACGGAAACGTGCGCGTGGAGATCCGCACCTTCGGGCTGCGCGCCCACTCCGCCCGCAGCTGGGTCGGCGACAATGCCATCCACAAGATCGGGCCCGTCATCGACATCCTGGCGGCCTACGAGCCGCGGCAGGTCGAGGTCGAAGGCCTCGTCTACCGCGAAGGCCTCAACGCCGTCGGCATCGGCGGCGGCATCGCCGGCAACGTCATCCCCGATGAGTGCATGGTGCACATCAATTATCGGTTCGCCCCCAGCCGCACCTCGGCGGAGGCCATCGTGCACCTGGAGGAGCTCTTCGCGGGCTACGAGATCACCGTCGTCGACCGGGCCGAGGGTGCCCGGCCGGGCCTGGATGCCCCGCTGGCCCTGCAGTTCCTGACCGCGGTCGGCGGCGAGGCCAAGCCCAAGTACGGCTGGACGGATGTCGCCCGCTTCTCCGCCCTGGGCATTCCCGCCGTCAACTACGGCCCCGGCGACCCGCTGAAGGCCCACGCCGACGACGAACGCGTCGCCCTGGCGCAGATCACGGACTGCGAGGACGGCCTTCGCGCGTGGCTGACCACAAGCGTCGGGTAGCCGTGGCGTCGTCCGGCTGGAAGGCCGGCTACCGGCTCACGCCGTGGTGGGCCCTGGTCGCCCTGATCTGGGCCGCGTCCCGGCTCGTCACGACCACCCTGGTGCTACTGCTTGCGAATGTGCAGGGCGCCAACCCGTGGACGGGCGTGTCACCCGGCTACGCGGAGTTCGCGAACATGTGGGACGCCCGCTGGTACAACATCGTCGCCGTCGCGGGCTACCCGTCGACACTGCCGCTCACCGCCGGCGGGGAGATCGCGGAGAACGCCTGGGCCTTTATGCCCGGCTACCCGGTGGTCGTGCGCCTGCTGATGGTGCTCCTCGGGCAGCCGTGGGCACCCGTGGCCGTATTCGTGTCCCTGGCCGCCAGCCTCGGCGCCGCCCTACTGTTCTACCGGCTGATGCGCACGGTACAGGCCTCCGGGACGGCGTTGTTCGCGGTGGTGCTGTTCTGTGTGGCCCCGCTGTCGCCCGTGCTGCAGTTCGGTTATGCCGAGTCGCTGTACCTCTTCCTGCTCACGTTGGCACTTCTCCTGCTGCTCGAGCGGCGGTATGTGCTGCTGTTCCCGGTGATCGCCGTGATGGCGCTGACCCGGCCCAGCGGCCTGGCCTTCGCGCTCGCCCTGGGGCTGCACGTCCTGCACCGCTGGCTTGCCCGGACACAAGACCCGTTTTCGGTGCGCGAACGGTTGCTGGCGTCATCCGTTGCCGTGTTCAGCGGCATTTCCGGCCTGGCCTGGCCGGCCATCGCCTGGATCGCCACGGGGTCGATCACCGCCTACACCGACACCGAGCTGGCCTGGCGGTCGGCCTACATCGGCTACCAGGAACTCGTTCCGTTCACCGCCTGGTTCCAGGGCGGTGTCTGGTGGCTCGGGATGCCGCTGGGCATCATCGTTGTCTCGGGGCTCATCCTGGCGTTCGGCCTGACCCTGTTGCTGCCGGCGGTGCGCCGACTGGGCACTGACCTGCGGTTCTGGCTCGCCAGCTACGGCCTCTACCTGCTAGCGGTGTTTTTCCCGCAGTCGAGCACCTTCCGCCTGCTGATGCCGATGTTTCCGTTGTTGGGTGCCGTGGCGCAGCCGCGGAGCGCCGTCTACCGGGTGGGCATCGTGCTGCTGTTCATCGCCGGACAGTGGGGCTGGCTCCTGCTGTGCTGGGGGGTCGACGGAGCGGACTGGACACCTCCCTAATTACAGTCTCAGCCCGTAATGGCAGATAATAGAAGTTCAGACGAATGAATGGAAGGGGAGTTCATGGCGGCCATGAAGCCAAGGACCGGAGACGGGCCAATGGAGGCTGTAAAAGAGGGGCGCCTTATCATCGTGCGTGTTCCGCTCGAAGGTGGAGGTCGACTTGTCGTCTCTGTGAACGACGCTGAAGCCAAAGAGCTTCACGATGCCCTCGCCGGTGTAGTCCAGCCGACCGTATAGTTCCAGGATCGGCCGCGCAGCTCAGGTTGTGCGGCCGATCTTTTTTGCCGACCTGGAGCGGATGGGTTTCCCGCGGACAGCCGTCGCACCGCCCGTAGGAGGTACCCGTCACCGGGCCCGCCACCCGCATCCGTCGGCACGTAAACGCGGAGAATCTTAGGAAACGCCGGTTTGGGCGCCATCAGTTCCGGCGTGTCGCGTATTTCTCCGAGTTGACGTCACGACGGATGCCCCGGGCTGGCTGCGCTCGCCGCCGGTGGTTAAGCGTGCCAAAACCCGGCAGTCCAGCCTGCAAACCCGCGCCGCACCATCCGTGCCCCGCGTCGCCACCCCCTTCTGTCACCGAATCGATTAGAACAGGAAAACGAAACTCGACAGTGATCCTACCTCATCTATTGACTTCAACTTAGAACGTGTATACGATGTAGGCATGGCTGGAGCCCCCACTCCGCACCACCCCACCGCCTCACCGCAGGCGGTGCCGCCCCTCGCGCAGGCACCCCGTGCACAGTCACCTCTCGTGCAGCAGCTGCAGCAGGCCCGTGATCTGGCCGCGGCCGTGCTCGACTCGGTCTCCTTCTCGCTCCTGGGTGAGGCCGACGCGATGATGGTGCTGGGCACGGTCGAAGACCTCGGCCGCCGGGTCGATGCGGCCAGGGTCGCCTCTGCCGCCGACATTTCGGTGCGGTCCCGCCGTATCCTCGGCCACGAGTCCCTCGCGTATAAGAACGGGGCCAGCAGCGGCATCGATCTGATCACCCGTCTGACCCGCGTCTCTTCCCGGGAGGCGAACCGGCGGGTGCGCCTGGGCGAGAACGTCACGCCGCGCCGGGCGGGCACCAGCATGTTGCCGCCCTACTACCCGGCCGTGGCCGATTCCCTCACCGCCGGGGACCTCGGCGTGGACGCGGCCGAGAACATCGTCACGGCCCTCGACCAGGTCGCGGCCCGGGTCGCGCCCGACGAGCTCGGCACTGCCGAACGTGCCCTGGTGGCCAGTGCCACCGGCGCCGTCACCGACGAAACCCGCGGCCTGCCCGGGGAGGGGTTCGCGTTCCCTGCGGACCTGGTGCGGGGTATGGCCAGCCAGTGGCAGGCTCGCCTCGATCCCGACGGCACCGCCCCCAACGAGCCCGTCGCCGAGGCCCGCAGCACTGTCGGGTTCGGGCTCTTCCGCGACGGCCTCTACCCGCTCCGCGGCGGAGTCACGCCGGAGCTCCGCGGCATCATGAACGCCATCTTCGACACGTACCTCTCCGCTCACGCGGCGCCGGCATTCCCCACGGCCGAGGAACAGGCGCGCATGGCGGCCGGGCAGCTGATCCCGGGGGCGGAGGCCGCGGCCCTCAGCGACGACCGTAACGGCGGTCAGAAACGCGCCGACATCCTCCGTGGTGTGTTCGAAGCCGCCACCCGTGACGCGGGGACCCCGACCATGGGCGGCGCCGCCCCCACCGTCATGATCCACGTCAACCAGGCCGACCTTACCGCCGACCATGGGGTGGGTTGGATCGACGGCGTCGAAGCGCCGATCTCTCTGACAAGTGTGAAGCAGGCGCTCTGCGCCGGTGGTTTTCAGGAGATCCGGTTCGGGCCGCACAACGAGGTGCTCAGGCTCAGCACCGAGAATCGTTTCTTCAACCGGGCCCAACGCCGCGCCATCGCCGCCCGCGACGGCGGCTGCATCATTCCGGGGTGCACCGTGCCCGCCGCCTGGTGCGAAGTACACCACGTGATCCCCTGGTACCGCGGCGGAAAAACCGAGATCACCAACGGGGTCCTGCTGTGTTGGTACCACCACCACAGCATCGACACCTCCGGCTGGAACATCCGCATGATCCGCGGCACACCCGAAGTCAGGGCACCCTACTGCTACGACCCCACCCGCACCTGGCGGGCCGCGGAAGGGAACCCGGCCAACCGGGCACGGGCACGGGCACGGTCTCGGCCTCGGCAGGCTCGACCAACGTCAGGGTGAGTCCCCGGGATCGGGTCACCGGTCTCGTCCGGCTCGACCGACGTCAGCTTAAATCCCCGGCCGCGAGCGACCTGAGCCCGGTGGTCGAGGTCGTCGAAACCAGGCGGGCCATCTTCCGAACCCGGCCCGGGGCATCCGTTAGCGCGGGCGGCGACAACGGATGCCGGTGTGTGGGCCTCCGGAGCCGGCGCACCGGGTCTCGACAGGCTCGACGACCGACAGGCTCGACCACCGACAGGCTCGACCACCGATCGGCTCGACCACCGGAGGGTGTGCTCGACCGTCTAGGCGCGGAGCTTGGTGATCTGCAGCAGGCCGTCGCCCACAGGGGAGAGGGCACTGATGACTGCGGTAGACGAGGCGATGACGGTCAACAGGGTGCGGAAGCCGGTCGCCACATCGTCGCGCTGGGCCGGGTCGGCCACTCGGCCGCGCCAGAGCGCGTGGGCCACGAGCACGGTTCCGCCCGGACGGGCCAGGCGCAGAGCATGCTCGACATACTCGATCACACACTGCGGATCGGCGTCGACGAACACAATGTCGTAGGAGTTCTCGTTCATGCGCGGCAGTACATCCGCTGCCCGGCCCGTGATCAGGCGTACCCGGTTCACGGGGATGCCGGCTTCGGCGAAGTTGGCTTTGGCGTGCTGCTGGTGGTCGACCTCGGTGTCGATCGAGGTGAGGGTGGCGCCGGGGGCGCCGGTGAGCAGCCAGATGCCGGAGACGCCGGCACCGGTGCCGACCTCGAGAATGCTCCGGGCCCCGGTGGCGGCCGCGATCACGGCCGATTGAGCGCCGACCGCCGGAGAAATCGCGTCGATTCCGAGTTCGAGGGACTGCTGTCTGGCCCGCGCCACAGCGTCGGACTCCACGACTGAGTCGTCGGAGAATTTCCAGTTCAGATCTTTGTCAGACACAGCGCAACTCCAGTAGATGAATGGGTCAAGCCTAAGGGGGGCCGAGCATGGTCCGGGGAGGCCTCGCCGGGGGTTATTCTGGGGGAATGTTCGGTTTGACCTTCGAGAAGATATTACTGATCGGGATTGTCGCCGTCTTCCTGCTCGGACCCGAACGGCTTCCCCACTATGCCGCCCAGCTCGCCCGCCTCGTGAAGCAGCTCCGGAACCTGGCCAACGGGGCCAAAGACCGGATGCGGGACGAGATGGGCCCGGATTTCGACGACGTCGACTGGAAGAAACTCGACCCGCGTCAGTATGACCCGCGCCGCATCATCCGTGAAGCTCTCACCGACGAAGACGAGCTGAAAGGCCAATCGGCGACCGTGTCGCGGGCGGTGCCGAACCCCGACGGCGCCTATCTGCAACGCAAGCGCGCCAGGGAGGCCGCCACACTGCCGGCGCCCTTCGACTCCGAAGCCACGTAGCCACGCGGCCACGCAGCCACGCGGCCACGCAGCCACGCGGCCAAACGAACCAGGTGACGAGCACACCGGACGCGGCGTATTCGAGCTGGCGGACGTCGGGAACGGGTACGTTGGGCAGGTCGGGCAGGTCGGGCACGTAGACCCGCGACACGGGCCGAGTGCGCTCGGATCGTGTTCCCGACCGCTGCGATGACCTCGCCGGACAGCCCGAATGACGAGAAGTCCTCGTCGACCACGATCAGGCGCCCGGCCGGAAAGAGCGATGCGCGAAAGGTCCCCTGGTTGGCCGCACCCTCGCCGGTGTCCGCCACGGCCACTCGGTCGTCGCCCAGCCGGGAAAAGACGACGGCCTGTCCGACGGCGGGCGGTAGATCGTCGGCGATGATTCTCGAGCAGGAGAAATGCGTGCCGGGGTCGAACAGGTATATGTGCCACCCGAGGCTGAGGCCGAGGGCCGGGCGGTGAGCGGCGCAGTGCGCACCAGAATATGCAGGCCGGGCCATACGGGCGATGCGTGCACGCTACGCTGAACCCACGTATCTGAGGAGTGTGACCGTGTCGAAGCCGTCGAACACCCACGCGAAGCCCAAGCGGGTGCCGCTGCCCGTCTACTCCGCCGAGTTACGCAATCTGCAGACCGAGTTGGTCGCCATGCAGGAATGGGTCAAGGAGTCCGGGGCCCGCATCGTCGTGATCTTCGAGGGCCGGGACGCGGCCGGCAAGGGGTCCGCGATCAAGCGGGTCAGCGAGTTCCTCAATCCCCGCGTCGCCCGGATCGTCGCCCTGCCGGTGCCGACCGAGCGCGAGCGCGGCCAGTGGTACTTCCAGCGGTACATCGAACACCTGCCCTCCACGGGTGAGATCGTGCTGATGGACCGCTCCTGGTACAACCGCGCCGGCGTCGAACACGTGATGGGGTACTGCACCCCCGACGAGTACCGCCGGTTCCTGCACCAGGCGCCCCTCTTCGAACGGATGCTGGTCGAAGACGGCATTCTGCTCGTCAAGTACTGGTTCTCGGTGTCCGACACCGAGCAGGAGAGGCGGTTCCGGTCACGGCTGAACGACCCGATGCGCCGCTGGAAGCTGTCCGGGACCGACCTTTTCTCGATCACGAAGTGGGTCGATTATTCCCGCGCCAAAGACGAGATGTTCGTGCACACCGATCTGCCGGAGGCCCCATGGTGGGTCGTCGAGAGCGAGGACAAGCGGGCCGCGCGCCTCAACATGATCAGCCACCTGCTGTCGATCGTCCCCTACACGCATCGCGAGCCGCCCCAGGTGACCATTCCGACTCGCCCCGCCGGCTCGGAGTACGAGCGCCCGCCGCGCGAGCTGAACCGGCCAGTGCCGGACATCACGACCACGCTGGGAAAGCCCACGGCGAAGCCGAAGGGCAAGGCCAAGATCAACAAGAACGCGAAGAAGGCGACCAAGGCGGAGGCGGCGAAGCTGGCGCCGGAGAAGGCGGCCCAGCAGGCGGCCCAGCAGGCGGCGGCGTCGGCCAAGCTGTTCGTCTGAGCCGGGTTCGCGGAGCCGGGTCACGGCTCTGCTGCCCGGGGTCAGCGGCGGCGGATGCCCTTCAGCACGGCCGCCAGCAGCAGCATCGGCCCGGCCAGCCGCTCGAAGTCGTGGCCGGTGCGCGGCAGCTGCACGAGACCCGTCGGACGCGCGATGGTGACGGCGTCCACGAACCTGAGCAGTCCCTCCGGGCCGTTGCGTCGGCCGAGACCGGACTGCTTCAGGCCGCCCATCGGGGCCGCCACCGAGGAGAACGACCCGCGATAGCCCTCGTTGATGTTCACGCTGCCGGCCTCGAGGGCCCCGCCCACGCGCAGAGCCCGCCGCACGGAACCGGAGAACACCGACGCGTTCAGCCCGTAGTCGCTGTCGTTGGCGGCCAGGATGGCCTCCTGCTCCGAGTCGATCACGGTGACCGCGACCACAGGGCCGAACGTTTCGCCGGCGAAGCACTCCATCGCCGGGGTGACCCCGGTCAGCACGGTGGGTTCGTAGAAGAACGGTCCCAGGTCGGGGCGGGCACGGCCCCCGACCTCGACCGTGGCGCCGTGGGCGACCGCGTCGGCCACCTGCGCGCTCACCCGGTCCAGCTGGGCCTGCGAGGTGAGGGAACCGACGTCCGTCGTGTAGTCGTAGTCGGCGCCGAGCCGGAGCGACCGGGTGACGGCCACGAATTCGTGCAGGAACGCGTCGGCCACACCTCGCTGCACGAAGATGCGCTCAATCGACACGCAGAGCTGGCCCATCGCCGTGAAGCAGGCCGGGGCCGCGTCGGCGGCCGCGCGGGCCGGGTCGGCGTCGTCAAGCACGATCAGCGGGTTCTTGCCGCCCAGCTCGAGCGAGACGCCGGTGAGGTTGCCGGCCGCCTGCGCCGCCACCCGCTTGCCCGTCGCGGTCGACCCGGTGAAGCAGACGTAGTCGGCCTCCGCGGTGACCGCCCCGCCGATCTCCGCGCCGTCGCCGACGACCACGGCCCAGAGCTGCTCGGGCACGCCGGCGTCGATGAATGCCTGACGCAACGAGAGGATGCTCAGCGCACCCTGGTCGTCGGCCTTCTGCACCACGCCGCAGCCGGCGGCGAGGGCCGGCACGACATCCATGGCGGCGAGGCTGAGCGGGTAGTTCCACGGGGTGATCACGCCCGCGATGCCCTTGGGCCGGTAGCGCACAGTGGCCGTGATGACGAGCGGGATCGCGGAGTGGCGGCGCCCGCCGCGCAGCACGCGCGGCGCGGCGAGGGCATTGAAGCGGGTGACGCCGGCGGCCTGGAAGACCTCCTCGAAGGCCTGGCCGCGGGTCTTGCCGGTCTCCGCCTGCACGGTGTCCTGCAGCAGCCCGCGTCGCTCGAGGATCAGGTCGTGCGCGCGCAACAGGATCGCTCGGCGCCGTGCGAACCCGGCCCGCACCCAGGCCAGCTGGGCCAGGCGCGCCTGCGCGTAGGCCGCCTGCACGTCGGGCAGCCCGCTGACGGGCAGCTCGTGCAGCACCTCCCCGGTGAAGGGCGCGATCACGGTGACCGTGGCTCTCGTCGTGGAACGTATGGAGCGGGTGAGAGTCGTGATCCCGGCAGGGTCGAGGGGGGAGGCAGGCATGCCGAAAGTCTAGGTGGGGGCGGCGCGTGCGCTCCGCCGCGGCGCCGGTGCGGCGACGCTACTTTGGGGTGATGCCGAGGCTCAATCCGGAGAGGCCGCGCGCCCGGGTGGCGAGGCGGTCGGCAACCAAACGGATGGCCACGGCCGCGGGGTCGGTCGGGTCGCCGTGCACCACGGGCACCCCGGTGTCCCCGCCACTGCGGAGCGGCACGCTGAGGGGAACCTGGGCGAGCAACGGTACGGGGAACTCGTGCCCGGCGCCGAGCCGGCGCGCGACCTCGGCGCCACCCCCGGAACCGAACAGCTCCAACACCGTGCCGTCGGGCTGCACGATCCCGGCCATGTTCTCGATCACGCCGTAGATGGTCTGGCCGGTCTGCCGGGCCACGACACCGCTGCGTTCGGCGATGTCGGCGGCGGCCGGTTGCGGGGTGGTGACGACGATGACCTCGGCCTGGGGCAAAAGCTGCCCGACCGAGATGGCCACGTCGCCGGTGCCCGGCGGCAGGTCCAGCAGCAGGATGTCCAGGTCGCCGAAGTAAACGTCGGTGAGGAACTGGGTGATCGTGCGATGCAGCATCGGCCCGCGCCAGGCGACCGCGACGGAGCCGTCCTCCACGAACATGCCGATCGAGATGACCTTCACGTCGAAGGCGATCGGCGGCAGGATCATCTCGCCGACCTGGGTCGGCTTGACCGCGGCGGACTTGCCCGTCTCGGGGGAAGGCGGGGTGACCAGGCCGAGGAGTCCGGGGATGGAGAACCCGTAGACATCCGCGTCGACGATGCCGACCCGCAGGCCGCGCTCGGCCAGGGCCACGGCCAGGTTCGCGGTGATTGTGGACTTGCCGACCCCGCCCTTGCCGCTGGTGATGGCGTAGACCCGGGTGAGCGAGTCCGGGCCGAATTGGTTGCTGCGGGCTTCCTTGCCGCCGCGCAGCTTCTCCGTCATCGCTCGGCGCTGCTCGCGCGTCATCACGCTCACATCCACGGTCACGTTGCCGGGGCCGGCCACGGACTCCACGGCGCGCAACACATCGCGCTCGATCTGCCGGGCCGCCGGGCAGCCGGCGATGGTGAGACGGATCCCCACGAGGGCGCGGCCGTCGACGATCCGCACCCCGGCGACCATGTCGAGGTCGGTGATCGGCTTGCGGATCTCCGGGTCGATCACCCGGGCCAGGGCGGTGAGCACCTGGTCGGCGGAAAAGAGGGGCTCAGGCACTGGGCGATCGCTCCTCGCGGTCGCGGTCTCGCTCGCGGTCGCCCTTGCGGAGGCGTTTACGGGTCTGCTTGTCCGGGTCTTCGCGCTCTTCCAGGTTGTCGAGAAGGGCGCGCAGCTCGGAGCGGAGGAAATCGCGGGAGGCGAGGTCCTTCATGCCGAGGCGTAGCGCCACCACCTCCCGGGCGAGGTATTCGGTGTCGGCCAGGTTGCGTTCGGCGCGCTGCCGGTCCTGTTCGAACTGCACCCGGTCTCGGTCGTCCTGGCGGTTCTGCGCCAGCAGGATCATCGGGGCCGCGTAGGAGGCCTGCATCGACAAGACCAGGGTCAGTGCGATGAAGCCGAGCGACACGGAGTCGAAGCGCCACTGCACCGGTGCGAGCGTGTTCCAGGCGATCCAGCTGACGGCGAAGAACGTCAGCCCGAGCAGGAACCACGGCGTGCCCATGCCGCGGGCGATGGCCTCGGTGAACCGGCCGAAGCGGTCGCGGCTGGGGCGGTCGCGGCTACGCCGGCGCTTGCGACCGAGGGCGGGCGTGCGCACGCCCTTGGGGGAGTCGAGGCGGAGATCCGCTCGGTTAGCTCGGGCCATTGCCGGTCCTCCGTCCGTGGTGCAGCGGGATGCTTCCCGTGGTCAGTTCGGTGCGGGCCTCGGCCCGGCGGCGCACGTCGTCGTTGCCATCGTGGCTGCGCCAGTCGTCGGGCAGCAGATAGTCGAGGACGTCGTCAATCGTCACCACCCCGACGAGTCGGTGGTTCTCGTCGACCACGGGCACGGAGACGAGGTCATAGCTGGCGAGGATGCGGGTGACCTCCGCGGCCGAGGTGTCGGCGGTGACAGGATCAAGACCCTGGTCGAGCAGTGTGCCGAGGCGTTCGTGGGGCGGGTAGCGCAGCATCCGTTGGAAATGCACCATGCCGAGGAAGCGGCCGGTGGGCGGCTCGTAGGGCGGGAGGGTGACGCAGATGGCCGCACCGAGGGCCGGCGCCAGGTCGTGGCGACGGATGAGCGCGAGCCCCTCCGCGACCGTGGCATCGGCCGAGACGATGATCGGTTCGGTCGTCATCAGGCCGCCGGCGGTGTCGGGGGCGTAGGTGAGCAGGAAGCGTACGTCGTCCGCTTCCTCCGGCTCCATCAGGTCGAGCAGCTGTTCGCCGAGTTCTTCCGGCAGCTGCGCGATCAGGTCGGCGGCGTCGTCGGGCTGCATGTGGTCGAGCACGTCGGCGGCGCGGGCGTCGCCGAGCCGGGTCAGGATGCTGACCTGCTCACTTTCCGGCATCTCCTCGAGGGCGTCGGCGAGACGGCCGTCCGGTAGCTCGCCGGCAACCTCGTGCATGCGCTCCGGCGGGAGGTCGAGCAGGGTATTCGCGAGGTCGGCGGGCTTGAGGTCGGAGTAGGTGGCGATGAGCTGCTCGGCCGACTGGGCCTGGCCCTCGGTGGTCTGCTCGCGCACCTCGGCCCAGTCCGTGAAGGTCGTGGCGCCCTTCGCGAAGAGGGACAGGCTGGTCTTGGGGCGGCGCACGAAGAGCTGGCTGATCGCCCAACCGCCCTGGGGGAGCTCCTCGATCGAGACGTCTTCGATGGTCGCCTCACCGGAACCGTCGTTGAAGACCACCGTGCGCCCAAGCATCTCGGCAATGACGCGCACCTCTCCGCCGCGCTGCTCGAAGCGGCGCACGTTGATTAGGCCGGTGGTGATGATCTGACCCGAACCGATGCTGGTGACGCGCCCGATGGACACGAAAACGCGGCGTTTGCCCGGGATCTCCACGATCAGGCCGACGACGAGGGGCGGGTCGTTTTTTCGGTAGACCACCAGCACGTCCCTGACCTTGCCCACACGGTCTCCCGCGGGGTCGAAAACGGTACACCCGGCCAAACGGGCAACGAAGACTCTGGTGGCAGACACAGATCAAATCTAGGCCACCTTCAGGGCAGATCGGTCCTGTGAAAGAATGGACTCATGAGCAATCAGAACCCCTTCGGCGGGCGCAGGGCCGCATTGTTCCCCGTTTTACCCAAGGGGGAGGTGCTCGCGACATACGCCACCTATGGCGAGGCTCAGGAAGCTGTGGACACTCTGGCGAAGTCCGACTTCCCGGTGAAGCAGGTCTCCATCCTCGGCAACGACCTCAAAACCGTCGAGCGGGTCACCGGCAAACTCACCTGGGGGCGCGTCGCTCTCGCCGGTGCGGCCTCCGGCGCCTGGCTGGGCGTGTTCTTCGGGCTGCTGTTCTTCATCTTCTCGCCGGATGGCGCGGGCCTGCCGTTCGTATTCGCCGCGGTGATGATCGGCGCCGGGTTCGGCATGCTGTTCGGGGTCGTCAGCGCCGCGCTCAATCGACGTCGCCGCGACTTCACATCGACCATGCAGGTGATTGCCAGTACCTATCAGGTGATCGTCGACGGCACCCTGGTCAATCGGGCCCGGAACCTGCTCGCCGGGCTCGCTGAGGCCGAGCAGACGGTGCCGGCCCCGCCGCATCCGTCGGAGCCCCCTCGCGTCGAAGAGCCGCCCGCGGCTCCGCAGCATCCGCTGCCCTGACAGTCCGCGGTCAGGTTTAGCCTCGATCCACCGGTCAGCCTGGCTGATCCGGGTCACCGGCGTTTGATCTGAGGTTTCTGGTGGTGGGCATGGCGGTGCGGCCGGCCCTGCTGCCGGTGGTGTTCCTGGTTTGGTTGCGCCGTGGGGCTGGGTGGTCAGATGGTGGCTGTTCGTGGCGGGCCGCAGGCCGCCGCGAACAGGGCTGTCCATCCGGTTTCCCAGGGCCAGCTGGCCGGGAGATGCAGGACGTGTTTCCGGGCCGAGGTCGAGATACGGGCCGGAATCTGAATCAGTTTGCGGCGGATGGTTCCGGTGCGTGCCTTGCCGAGGGTGCTGCCGGCGATGGTGCCGGCGGCGCGGGCGAGGTTGAACGCGATCGTGGCCAGCACCAGCCAGGCGGCGTTGGCGGTGAATTTCCCGGAGGGCAGGTGCGCCAGCGCACTGTCTTTGAGGTCGGCGTTGACCTGCTCGATGATCGCGTGTTGCCGGTGGGTTTTGTCTGCGGTGACGGTGTCCAGGGTGCTGGTGGTGAAGAACGCGTGGAACCGGTGCGTGTCGAAGAGGGTGGGTTGTCCGGCGCCTTCGAACGGGTTCAGTTCCGGGATCCGCCGCACGACCAAGCGTCCCGTGATTCGTTCGCTGATCTTCCTCGAGCTGAACGCGGTGAACGGCACCTCGGCGACCTCGGCGGAGGAAATCCAGGTGCCGGTGGTCTCGTCCCGGATCGCGTCGGTGTAATCAATCGTCGTCCAGGCGTCATCAGGGATCGTGGCGATAGCGCGTTTCACGGCCGGATCCATGCGGGCGGTGATGGAGACTTTCGCGCCGGCCCGGTGCGCGGCCGAGACCACAGCATGGCCATAGAACGCGCTGTCGGCGCGCAGCAGCACCAGCCCGGACGCGGTCCCTGAGCGCAACCGTGTCACGGTCGCCAGGACATCGGCCACGAACTTCCCCGCCCCGCGCGGGGACCCGGCGGCGCCTTTCCGGAGCCGGGCGCCGATGATGACCGGCGCGGCAGATGTAGTCGAGACGATTCCGATCAACGCGTTTAGCCCGCGCACTCCGGAGTATCCGTAGCCGGAGCCCTGTTTCTTGTAACCGTGGACTTCTTTGATGGTGTCGTCGATATCGACCAGGGCGTAGTCATCGATCCCGGCTACGATCGGTGCGACCTGGGCGACGTTGACCAGCCACCGCCTGGCGACTGCGTCGAGCTGGCGGACGTGGCCGAAAGTGAACGCACGCAGGAACGAGCCCAGAGTGGAGGGTGCGTAGGTGCCGACGAAGAGTTTCTTCATCCCGCCGTGCCGGAGCAGGGCCATATCGTCGATGGAATCGGCGCCGGCGAGCATCCCCGCGACCAAAGCGGTGACCTTTAACCCGGCGTTCGCACCGAAGTAGCCGGGCAACGTCAACCACCGATTAGCCAGCTCGGCCAGACCCGTCGAGACCGCCAAGGCCATCGCCGGAATGAGCCCGGCAGCCGACACGAGATTGGTGTCGTCGAAGATCGCTGACAGGGACGTGGATCTATGGAACGATTGCATCTACGAGATGTCCTCTTGATGTGGTGAATAAACGCCGTGGTAAGCCTTATTTTTCCTGATCAAAAGGGCATTCTCTGTTTAACGCGCCGCTAACTCCTCAACTCGACCGGTGGATCGAGGTTTAGGTGGTGAGGGCGGCGATCCAGGCCTCGACCTCCTCGACGGTGCGGGGGATGCCGGCCGACAGGTTCTCCGGGCCGTCCGCGGTGACCAGGATGTCGTCTTCGATCCGCACGCCGATGCCGCGGTACTCCGCAGGCACCGTCAGGTCATCGGGCTGAAAGTAGAGGCCGGGTTCGATCGTGAACACCATTCCGGGCTCGATCACGCCGTCCATGTACATCTCGCGGCGCGCCTGCGCGCAGTCGTGCACGTCGAGGCCGAGGTGGTGGCTGGTGCCGTGCACCATATAGCGGCGGTGGTGGCCGTTGTCGGGCAGCAGGGCTTCCTCGGCGGTGACGGGCAGCATGCCCCATTCGGCCGTGCGGCGCGCGATGACCGCCATCGCCGCGGCGTGCACGTCGCGGAACACGGCGCCGGGACGCGCCATGGCGAACGCGGCATCCGCTGCCTCGCGCACGGCGTCGTAGACACGGCGCTGCACGTCGGTGAAGGTGCCGTTCACCGGGAGGGTGCGGGTGATGTCGGCGGTGTAGTAGCTGTCGACCTCGACGCCGGCGTCGATCAGGATCAGGTCGCCGGGCACGACGGCGCCATCGTTGCGGGTCCAGTGCAGGATGCAGGCGTGAGGGCCGGACGCGGCGATCGTGTCGTAGCCGACCGCGTTGCCGTCGGACCGGGCCCGGGTGTTGAACACGCCCTCAACGAGCCGTTCGCCGCGGTGGTGGGTGCTCGAGCGGGGCAGGTCCCGGATAATGTCCTCGAAGCCGCGGGCCGTGGCGGCGACGGCGAGGCGCATCTGGGCGATCTCGTAGGAGTCCTTGACCAGGCGCAGCTCCGACAGGCAGCGGGCGAACTGCTCGTCGGCGGCATGGTCGCCGTTGATCTCGAGGCTGAACGGCGAGTCGGAGGCGTCGGTCGTGAGCACCTTCTCCGCCGCGAATCGGAGGCGGGCCTCGTCGACCTCGGTGGTGAAGAGCGGGTCGGCCTCCCGCAGCACGAGGCTCTCGGTGTCGATCGTGTTCATGACCAGGGCCAGGTCGGCGATGCCGCGCACCGGCACGCCGAGGTCGGCGGCAACCTGGGCGACCCCGGGGCGTGGGCCGATCCAGAATTCGCCGATATCGGGGTTCGCGTAGAACTCGTCCGAGTCGCGGCCGGCCCGCTCTCGGAAGTAGAGGGTGGCGTCGTGGCCGGTCTCTGTGGGTTCGAGCACCAACACGGCGCCGGGCTCGGCGTCGCTGCCCCAGCCGGTGAGGTGCGCAAAGGCCGAGTGCGCGCGGAACGCGTAGTCGGTGTCGTTGGAGCGTTGCTTGAGACGACCGGCGGGGATGATCAAACGCTGTCCGGGGTGCATTGCGGAAAGGAGTTCGCGGCGGGCGGCCGCGAAGTGCGCCTGCTCGCGGGCGAGCGGTAGCTCTTCGGTGCGCTCGGCCCAGTCGCTGGAGATGTACGCCTTGAACCCGGCCGAACCGGGGGTGGTGGAGCGGTTCTCGTTCGATCGGGGAGCAGGGATCGCGGTTTCGCTGGAAGTGGCCATGGCCCATTGTCCCATTGAGCTAGGAGGTCGGGGCGAGGGCGGCCACGATCGGGCGGTGATCGCTGCCTGCGCCGTCCTCCGCCTCGATCACGCGCAGGCCCTGCACCTGCCAGTTCGCGGTGGCCAACACGTGGTCGATCGGCGAGCCGAGCAGGGCCGGCGCGAAAGTCGGCCAGGTGCCGACGGCGCCCGCACCGGTCGCCGGTCCGGCCTCGTCGCTGACCGTGTAGTCGCCCAGGTCGGAGCTGATCATTAGGGTCGTGGAGCGGGCCTTGGAGATCTGGTCGAAGGCGATGGTGTGTACCCACATCGGACGTCCGCCCTCGCGCATGGCTTCGGCGATGGCCTCACCGGTGGCCTCGGTGGTTTCCGGCAGGGTGACGATGTCGGCGTTCTGGCCGAGGGCGAGTCGGCGATGGCGGCGGCTGGGAACCCCGCGGGACGGTCCGGGTCCGCCGCACGACTAACATGGGGGAATGCTTGGTGCTCGACGATTCCGCGGTCCGATCGACCTGCACACGCATTCGAGCGTGTCGGATGGCACGGAGACCCCGTCGCAGCTCGTGCGGGCCGCCGCCGCGGCCGGCCTGGGCACGGTCGCACTGACCGACCACGATTCGACCGCCGGCTGGGCCGAGGCCGGTGTTGCCGCCCGCACCGCCGGACTCACACTCATCCCCGGCATGGAATTCAGCACCCGGGTGGGCTTCTCCAGCGTGCACCTGCTCGCGTACCTGTTCGACCCGTCCAACGCCGGCATCGTGGCCGAAACCGCCCGGGTGCGGCAGGCCCGGCTGGTGCGCGCCGAGCAGATGGTGGAGCGCATCGGCGTCGACTACGCCTTGACCTGGGAAGACGTGCTCGCACAGACCACGCCGGATGCGACGGTCGGCCGCCCGCATATCGCCGACGCACTGGTGGCCCGCGGGTTCGCGCTCACGCGGAGCGAGGCCTTCGCGGGAATACTGCACTGGGAGGCCGGCTACTACCAGCCCCACTACGCGCCGGACCCGCTGCGGGCCATCACCCTCGTGCGCGCGGCCGGTGGGGTGCCGGTCATCGCACACCCGGCGACGCGCGGGGCGGTCGACGTCATCCCTGAAGCGAAACTGGCCCGGTTGGCCGAGGCCGGCCTTTTCGGGCTCGAACTCGAGCACCGTGAGAACAGGCCCGAGGCGAAGGCCCACCTCTACGCGCTCGCCGAGAAGTACGGACTCTTCGTCACCGGGTCCAGCGACTACCACGGCGAGGGCAAGCCGAACCGCCTGGGCGAGAACACGACGACGCCCGAGGTGCTCGAGCGCATCATCGGACAGGGAACGGGCTCGCCGCCCGTCTACGGCTGACGCCGCCCACCCTAGGGAACCGGGCGCGCGGTCTACCATGCGCCGCGAGCCCTATCGTGAGCCACCGCGGAGTCAAACGAAAAGCGCCCCCGCCGAAGCGGAGGCGCTTACGGCCGAAACTGCCGTGCAGGGGGTGCCTAGCTGGGGGTGCCGGCCTGCGGGGCGTGGCGACGCGTGCGGCTTCGACGCCGCGGGGCGCTGTTGCCGTCGTGGTGCTCGGCGCCGCCGCCGTCGTGAGTGCCGGCGGCCGGGGTGATGACCGGGGCATCCGGGTTGGTGGTCGCGCTGACCCGGGTGCGCGAGCGCGGCGGGCGGCTGCCGGCCAGTTCGCCGGAGTGGCTCGCGCCCGAGCGTGCGGCGTCGGTGTGACCGGCGCCGGAGCGACCGGCGCCCGAGCGCGAGGAGTCGCCACCGGTGCGGCCCCCGCCGGAACGGCCGAAGTCAGAGCGGCCCGAGTCGGAGCGGCCGGCGCCGCCGGTACGGCCTGCGCCACCCGTGCGTGCAGCCGAGGCGGCGGTCTCCCGGATGGGCGAGGCGCGGAGGCGACCCTTCGACCCGGCCGGGATGTTCAGGTCGGCATAGAGGTGCGGCGACGACGAGTAGGTCTCCATCGGAACCGGCGTGCCGAAGTCGAGCGCGTTGTTGATCAGCGTCCACTTGTGCATGTCGTCCCAGTCGACGAACGTGACCGCAATGCCGGTCTTGCCCGCACGGCCGGTGCGTCCTACGCGGTGCAGGTAGGCCTTCTCGTCCTCGGGGATGGTGTGGTTGATCACGTGAGTGACGTCGTCCACGTCGATGCCGCGCGCGGCGACATCCGTGGCGATCAGAATGTCCTTCTTGCCGGCCTTGAAGGAGGCCATGGCGCGTTCACGCTGTTCCTGGTTGAGGTCACCGTGCACGGCCGTGGCGTTGAAGCCGCGATCGCCGAGCTCCTCGACCAGCTTGGCGGCGGCGCGCTTGGTGCGGGTGAAGATCACGGTCTTGCCGCGGCCCTCGGCCATCAGGATGCGGCCGATCACCTCGTCCTTGTCCATGTTGTGTGCGCGGTAGACAAGGTGCTCGATGTTGGCCTGCATCAGGCCCTCGTCGGGGTCGGACGCACGGATGTGGATCGGGCGGTTCATGAACCGGCGCGCCAGGGCGACGATCGGGCCCGGCATCGTGGCCGAGAACAGCATCGTGTGGCGGGTGGGCGGCGTCTGCGAGAACAGCTTCTCGATGTCGGCGAGGAAGCCGAGGTCGAGCATCTTGTCGGCCTCGTCGAGCACCATCTCGCTTACGTTGGCGAGGCTGAGCAGGCGCTGGCTGGCGAGGTCGAGGAGCCGGCCGGGGGTGCCGACGACGATCTGCGCGCCGGCCTTGAGCGCCTCGATCTGACCTTCGTACGCCTTGCCGCCGTAGATGGAGACAACCTTGGTGTTGCGGTTGCTGGAAGCCATCTCGAGGTCTTCGGAGACCTGCACGCACAGCTCGCGGGTCGGGACGACGACGAGTACCTGCACGCCGGGTGCGGGGTCGAGCCCGAGTCGCTGAATGATCGGAAGGCCGAAGCCGAGGGTCTTGCCGGTGCCGGTCTTGGCCTGACCGATGATGTCCTGGCCGCTCAGGGCGAGGGGGATGGTCTGCACCTGGATGGGGAAGGGCTCGATGATGCCTTTATCAGCGAGAGCCTGAACCATGTCCTGGTCGATGTTGAGTTCGGAGAAAGTCACGAATTATTGCCTGTCATTAGCTGGAAGCGGGATGCGCCCGTCTTTTGCTTCGGGCACCTGGCCATCGATCCATGCCGATGGCGTGGTCCCAGCCTATCGGGCGGCCCTGTGAAGTCTCTTATACCGGACCCGGACGCGCCGATTCGCCCAGCATGGGCCGGAACCCGCGGTGGCGGCACGACACTGTTCTAAGCTGGGCCTGTGATCATGTGGACCGATGGGCGCAAGAAGCGCGTGGAGGCACCCCGGCAACCGGCGCGGCGGGCACGTCAGTCGACCACGAAAATGGACATCGCCGGTTTCACGCCGGAGTTGCTGCCCTACTTCGGCCAGGCGGCATACTTCCAACTCGGCATGTTCGAGAACCTCGCCCTGGCCATCGCGATCGCTCCGGACCTCACCGCGAAGGAGGCGCTGAGCGTCGCCGCCGGCCGGGCCCTCGCCAAGCACCAGGGGCTCGTGGCCGAGATCCGCCGCCGCGGCGGTGAGCCGTCCGAGGTGATGGCCCCGTTCGCGCCCCACCTCGACGCGTTCCGCGAGCAGACGGCCGGCGCCGACTGGAACGAACTGCTGCTCAGCTGCTATCTCGCCGGGGGACTGCTCGACGACTTCTTCATCCGGCTGTCCGACGGGCTGCCCGGCGATGTGGGCCCGCGGGTGGCGCACCTGCTCGGCCAGGACGCCGGCACGGAGGTTCTCGTCACCCACCTGAAGGCCGCTATCGGCGCCGCCCCGGCGCTCGGGTCGCACCTGGCCCTGTGGGGACGACGCCTGGTCGGGGACACCCTGCTGGTCGCCCGCTCGGCTCTGCCGATGGAGGGCATCACCGCAGCGGAGTCCCGGATCGAACCCGTGTTCACTGAGCTCATCGCCGCGCACACGCGGCGCATGGACGGACTCGGCCTGACCGCCTGACCGCCGGCCGCACGGGGAGCCTTCGTCACGCGCGGGCCGGGTGCCCGTCGCGCATCAGGGTGTGCAGCATCCGCTCGTCGCCGGCGGTGCGCGTGCGCACCAGGGCCAGGTCGGCTGCGACGGATGCCAGTGCGGTCACCCCGAGGGTGACCCACCAGATCCAGCCACCGTCCAAGGGCGCGCCTAGCCAGCTCAGCGCCACCCAGACGACGGACGCGACCATGGTGCCGATCGCCGGGACGAGGACTGCACCGTGTGCGCGGCGCCCCGGAATGGCATACCGTGCGGCAATCCCCAGAACCGCACCGCCGAGGGCGATGAAGAGCAGTTCCACGGTTGGTCAGGCGACGAAGCCGACGCGGCGGGACTCCTCGGAGCCCAGCTCCACGTACGCGAGCCCGACGGTCGGAACGATGTAGACCTTGCCCTTGCTGTCGGAGAGCTTCAGGTACCCGGTCTGCCCGGCGAGGGCGGCAGCGACCGTTTCCTCGACCTCGTTCGCGGGCTGTGAGGTCTCGAAGCCAATCTCACGGGGAGAATTGAAGATGCCAATGCGGATATCCACCAGATGCGCCTTTCGTTGCCTAAGCGCCCAGATTACGACAGAACCGCGCACCGGGCCGACATCGTTCACTGTCGGCGCAACCCGTTACGTTTGAAAACGTGACAACCCTGGGACTCCCGCTCCGTACCGAGCAAGAAACGGTCGTTCTCGACGACTCGCAACGCGCCGTTCTTGCGCTGGTAGCGCAGCCTGCCCTGCCCGGTGGTCGACGCCACACCTCGGGAGTCAGCGCCTCCGTGATCGGCGCACCCGGCACCGGCAAGACCACCACGCTGGTCGAACTCGTCGCCGAGTGCGTGCGGGGCCACGGGTATTCGCCCAGCGAGGTGCTTGTGCTGGTGCCCACTCGCACGGGAGCGACGGCCCTGCGTGACCGGCTTGCGCTGCGCCTCGGCGTGCCCACCAACGGCCCGCTGGCCCGCACCGCGAACTCGGTCGCGTTCCAGATCGTGCGGGATGCCCTGGCCCGGGCGGGAGGCGCGGCTCCCACCCTGCTCACCGGCGGCGAACAAGACCAGATCATCGCGGAGCTGCTCGAGGGGCACCGGCAGGACCACGCCGAAGCGCAGCAGGCCGAAGCGCAGGGCGGGTCGCAGCACATCGAGTCACACCCTGAGTCGCGGCACGCCGCACCGGACTGGCCCGACAGCCTCGGCGCCGACGTGCGCAGCCTGCGCGGGTTCCGCACGCAGCTGCGCGACCTGATGATGCGCGCCGTCGAATACGGCGTCACCCCGGAGGCGCTCGCGGCTCTCGGCCGCAGCGAGCAGCGCCCGGAGTGGGTGGCCGCGGCCGAGTTCATCCGCGGCTACGACGACGTGAAAGACCAGTCCCGCCCCGGCCAGTACGACTCCACCGAACTGGCCCAGTTCGCCGCGGCCATCGTGGCCCGGGCCCCGGCCGGTTCCGCGGCGCTCGGCTCGCTCGGCAGCCTGCGCCTGATCCTGCTCGACGATGCGCAAGAACTTACCCAGGCCAACCTGACCCTCCTCGCCCAGTTCGCGGCGCGCGGCGTGGGCGTCATTGCGTTCGGCGACCCCGATATCAGCACCGGTTCCTTCCACGGCGCCCACCCGGATGCCCTCGGCCGGCTGGGCGCGTACCTGTCCGGCGCCGTGCTGCCGACCCTGGTTCTCAGCACGGTGTACCGGCACGACGCGGCCATCCGCGGGGTGGTGCGGGGTCTCACGCACCGCATCGGCGCGGCCTCGGCCGGCACGCAACGGTTCGCCGTCGGCGTGGCTGACCCGGCCGCGCAGGCAGTCCAGCCCGGAGGGAAGGCGGACCAGGCCGAGCCTGCCGGGGAGCCGAAACCCGTGCAGACCATGCTCGCGGACAGCCCCGCCGACCAGCTCGCCGTGATCGCCCGCCGGCTGCGGGAGCGGCACGTGCTCGGCGGCATTCCGTGGGGTCAGATGGCGGTCGTCGTGCGCAGCGGCTCGCTCGTGCCCGCCCTGTCCAAGGGGCTCGCCGCGCTCGAGGTGCCCACCCAGGTGTCGTCGGCGCAGACCGCGCTCCGCGACGATTACGCCGTGCGGGCCTTCATCCTCGCGCTCGAGGTGACCCTGGGCCGCACACCCCTGGGGCCCGAGGAGGCGACCCTGCTGCTCCGCGGCCCGCTCGGCGGCCTCGACCCGATCACCCTGCGGCGCCTGCGTGCCGCGCTGCGCCAACAGGAACTCAGCAGTGACCGGAACCGCTCCGCCGACGAGCTCCTGGTGGAGGCCCTCGGCGACCCCGGCCTGTTCGCCGCCATCGACAACCGCACGGCCCGCCGGGCCGCCAGCTGCGGGGAGAGCCTTCGGGCGGCCGCCGTGGAATACGCTGCCGGCGCCACAATCGAGGAACTGCTCTGGGGTCTCTGGCAACGAAGCGGCCTCGCCCGGGAGTGGAAGGACCAGTCCACCGGCACGGGCATCGTCGCCGACGAGGCCAACCACAACCTCGACGCCGTGGTGGAGCTCTTCTCCGCCGCGCAGCGCTACGTGGAGCGCACCCCGACCGCCCCGCCGGTTTTGTTCCTCGAACACCTTGTCGACACCGACGTGCCCGAAGACACCCTCGCCCCGCGCGCGCTGGGCGACGCGGTCATCGTGTCCACCCCGAGCGGCCTGATCGGCCGCGAATTCGACGTCGTCGTCATCGCCGGGGTGCAGGAGAACGTCTGGCCCGACCTGCGCATCCGTGGTTCGCTGCTCGGAGCCGACGACCTGGCCGCGCTCGCCGCCGGCCGGCGCCCGGAGGAGGCCGGCGCCCGCACCACCGTGCTGCACGACGAGCTGCGCATGTTCGCCCAGGCGACCAGCCGCGCCCGCAGCGAACTGCTGGTGACTGCCATCGACAACGAGGAGAACCAGCCGTCGGTCTTTTTACGGCTGCTGCCGAAGCCCGCACCGCGCACGGCTCCGGAGCCCGGCGACATCAGCCGCTACCCGCTCTCCCTGCGCGGCCTGGTGGGCCGGCTCCGCCGGGATTTGACCCGGGGCACCGCGGCCCACGGCGACGAGGCCGCGAGCCGGGCCACGGATGCCGCAGCGACCCTGGCCCGGCTGGCCCGGGAGAACGTGGTCGGTGCCGCCCCCGACCAGTGGTACGGCCTGAACGAGCCCAGCACCGTGCGCCCGCTCAACGACCCGGAGGCCGGCGACGCCCCGGTGCGCGTCTCGCCGTCGCGGATGGCGGCCTTCGAGACCTGCCCGCTGCACTGGGTGATCGGGCAGGTCGGCGGCGGCACGTCCAACACCGCCGCGAACCTCGGCACGATCATCCACAAGGTGATGGAGGACTCCACCACTCATAGCCCCGACGCGCTCTGGAAGGGCGTCGAGGCGCGCTGGGGTGAGCTTCAGTTCGACGCCGACTGGCAGTCCCGGGTGCAGAAAGTCGAGGCGCGCGCGCTGACCGACCGGCTCGCCTCCTACCTGCTCGACTTCGAACACGGCGGTGGCAGCCTGCTCAGCGCGGAGTGCACCTTCCAGATCGACGTCGACGGCGCCGTGCTGTCCGGCACGGTCGACCGGGTCGAGCGGCTCGGCGATGGGCGGGCGGTCATCGTCGACCTGAAGACGGGCCGCGGCGACCCGATCAGCGACGCCGGGGTGGCCCTGCATCCGCAGCTCGGCGCCTACCAGCTCGCGTTCAGCGAGGGTGCCATCGAGGGCATCCCCGCCGGAATGCCGCTCGCCGGCGCTCGCCTCCTGATCGTGTCCAGCGGCACGGTCAAGCAGAATTACCGCAATCCCACCCAGTCCACCTTCACCCCTGAGGAGCTTGCGGCCTTCCGCAGCCGGGTCGGTTGGGACGCCGCCGGCATGGGCGGCGCCACCTTCCTCGCCGAAATCAGTTCCCACTGCCTCGACCCGCGCTCGCACGGGTCCTGCCGAATCCACGTCATCAAGCAGGTCAGCTCATGAACCAGTCCGTCACCCCGCCGCCCATCTCGGCCCGCCAGATCGCTGCGACGCTGGGCATGTTCCCCCCCACGGATGAACAGCAGGCCGTGATCGAGGCGCCGTTGACGCCCACCCTCGTGGTGGCTGGGGCCGGCAGCGGCAAGACCGAGACCATGGCCAACCGGGTGCTCTGGCTGCTCGCCAACGGGCACGCCCGGCCCGACCAGATCCTCGGCCTCACCTTCACCCGCAAGGCCGCCGGCGAACTGTCCGAGCGCATCCGCGACCGCATCGACCAGCTCGACGCGCAGGGGCTGCTGCCGAAGCCGCCGGCGCCCGCGGCGGGGGTGGTCACGATAGATTCCTCCGACCTGTTCAACATGCCCACGGTGTCGACGTACAACTCGTTCGCCAGCCGCCTGTTCACCGACAACGCCCTGCTCCTCGGGCGCGAACCCGAGTCGGTGCTTCTCAGCGAGACCAGCGCCTGGCTGCTGGCCCGCCGAGTGGTGATCGAGCACGGCGACAGCCGGCTCGTACCCTTCGGCAAGAAGCTCGACGCGGTGACGGATGCCGTGCTCGCCTTCAGCCGTTCCCTCGCCGAGAACCCCCCGCCTGTTGTTCCGGGCGTTCCGGCCGCGCCGCACGACCTGACCGGCCTCTCCGCCGGCTTCGGCTATCTGCGAGACCTGCCCTACGGCAACCCGCGCAAAAAGATCCCGTATGCCTCGGTCGCCGAGTCACTCGCGGCGGTGGAGCCGCTGCCGGTTCTGTTCGAGCTCGCCGAACGCTTCGCAGTGGAGAAGCGCCGGCTCGGGCTGATCGAGTTCTCCGACCAGGTGGCTCTCGCCCTGCAGGTCTGCCAGAAGACCCTGCAGGTCGTCGCTCGCTACCGCGACCAGTACCGGGTGGTGCTGCTCGATGAATACCAGGACACCTCGGTGCTGCAGACCGAGCTGCTGCACACCCTCTTCAGCCGGCATCCGGTGATGGCCGTCGGTGACCCGCACCAGTCCATTTACGGCTGGCGCGGGGCCAGCTCGGCGAACCTGCTGGGTTTCTCGCAGAGCTTCGCCGGACTCTCCAACCGCCAGTCGCCGTCGATGAGCCTCTCCGTCACCTGGCGCAACCCGGTCACGGTGCTCGACACCGCGAACGCGCTGGTGGCGCCGCTGAGCGAGGCGCTCCGGGCCCGGCCCGACGGCATCCAGGTCGACACCCTCGCGGTGCCGGCCGGTAAGGCGAACGGGCGGGTCGAGGCGTCGATGCTTGAGACCATCGCCGACGAGGCCCGGGTCGTGGCGGACTGGTTCGCCACGCGCCTCACCAGCGGCACCGACAAGTCCGGCGCGATGCTCTTCCGGGCCCGGCGCGAGATGGAGTTCTTCGCCGAGGTGCTGCGGGAGCAAGGCGTCCGCGCCCACGTGCTCGGCCTCGGCGGCCTGCTCTCCACCCCGGAGGTCACCGACGTCATCTGCGTGCTGCGGGTCGTGCACGATCCCGCCGCCGGCAGCGAACTGGTGCGACTGCTCGCCAGCGGTCGCTACCGGGTCGGCCCCCGCGACCTGCAGCACCTCGCGGCCGTGGCGCGCTGGCTGGCGGCACACGACTGGGCCCAGCAGGCGGTGACACAGGAACTCAAAGACAGGATGCGGGCATCCGTCGCCGTCGACGAGGGCGCGTCGCTCGTCGACGCCCTCGACTTCGTGGCTGCCGCCCCCGAGACCCACGGGCAGCTCGCGGGCTTCAGCGACACCGGCCGGGCCCGGGTGCGGGCCGCCGGCCGCCAGCTGGCCTGGCTGCGCGCGCGGGCCGGCCTGCCGCTGCTGGACTTCGTGCGGCTGATCGAGCAGGAGCTCCTGCTCGACGTGGAACTCGTCGCCAACGAGGCCAACGGCCTGGGCCTCGCGAACCTCTACGCTTTCCACGACACGGTCTCCGCCTTCCTTGCCAGCGACGAGGTCGGCAGCCTCGCCGGTTTCCTGCGCTGGCTGGGCAGGGCCGCCGCCCACGACGACCTGGGCCCGCGGATCGAGCCGGGCGAGAGCGGCACCGTGCAACTGCTCACCATCCACGGGGCCAAGGGGCTCGAGTGGGACTATGTGGCCATCCCCAACCTGACCGAGAAGAGCCTGCCGGCTCAGACCCGGGACGGGGCCGGCTGGCTGAAGTTCGGCGAGCTGCCCTACCCGTTCCGCGGCGACCGGGCCGAGCTGCCCGAGCTCGCCTGGCAGGAGCATGAGACCCAGCTGTCGTTCGACACAGAATTTCAAGCCTACAAAGAGCAGCTCGCCGCCCGCCACGACGACGAGGAGCGGCGCCTGATCTATGTGGCCACGACCCGCGCCCAGGAGGAGCTGCTGCTCACCGGATCGTACTGGGGCGGCGGCAGCACCGTGCGCGCCCCCAGTCGGTACCTCGAAGAGCTCGCCGAGGCCGGGCTGATCGCCGCGCTGCCGGAGGGCAGCGAGCACGACGAGAAACCCGACACCGGGGAGGGCGTCGACGAGCACTGGCCCTTCGACCCGCTCGGCACGCGGCGGCCCCTCGTCGAGGCCGCGGCCGCCCGGGTGCGCGCCGAAGCGCAGAGCGAACGCGACACCCGGTGGTCCCACGCGGTCACCCTGCTGCTCGAGGAACGGATGCTGCGCCTCGCCGGCGCGGGCGCCGTCCCGCTGCCCACGCGCATTCCGGCTTCCCGGTTCAAGGACTACATCGACGACCCGGTGGGGGTGGCCGCCGCCCTGCGCCGCCCCATGCCCGAGCGACCGTACCGGGCCACCCGGCTGGGCACCCTGTTCCACTCCTGGGTGGAACAGCGCGCCGGCGGGGCGTCGGGCGGCGACCTGATCGACGCGGACGAGAGCGAACTGGACCTCGGTGACCAGGGCCCCGACGACCTCGACCTCGACCTCGACCAGAACCAGCCGCTGGAGCAGGCCCAGCTCGAACGGCTGCAGCGCACCTTCGAGCACTCGCCGTGGGCGTCGGTGCAGCCCGAAGAGGTCGAGATCGAGATCCACCACGTGCTGGCCGGGCAGGTCTTCGTGTGCAAGCTCGACGCGGTCTACCGCACCGAGACGGGCTACCAGGTCGTCGACTGGAAGACCGGCCGGGCGCCTTCGAACGCCGCGGACCTCGAGCTCAAGCAGACCCAGCTGGCCCTGTACCGGCTCGCCTATGCGCGCTGGAAGGGCATCGACCCGGAGATCGTCGACGCGGTGTTCTACTTCGTCGCGGACGACACGATCGTCGCCCCCGACCGGCTCTACTCCGAGGAGGACCTGGTGCGGGCCTGGTCGTCCGTTCGACTGAAGGCGGTATCGCCCACGGTGTCGAGCGCGCCGGTGGTGGCATCGTCGGCCGATGACGATGACGATGACGACGAGCCTGGACCCGAACCGGAGCCGGTCTCGTCGTCGTCCTCGAACTCGCCGCCGAACTCCGACAGGTTGTAGGCGTCGGTGTGCATGGAACCACCCAGGTCGCGGCGGGGGATGCCGCGCGGTGTGGACTTGAGCATGCTCTCCACCCCGGCAACATCGAGGATCGGGCCGGTGGCCGGTGACAACGGATGCGACGTAGCCTGGTGCACGTTGTCCACCAGACCGTCGAGCATGGCCACGGCGTCGTCGACGATCCCCTGGCTGCGCGTGTCCGTGCCGTGCAGCAGCCAGCGGGCCAGCTCCAGCTCGGCGTAGAGCATCGCGCGCTGCGTGATCCTCGGGTCGTTGCCCTGGCGGGCCGACGCGTACGACGCGACGGCGGTCTCGCCGGCCGCCCCGCGGGAGGAAAGCAGCCAGTGCAGGTCGCGGGCCGGGTCGCCCACGCTCAGGGCGGACCAGCCGAGAACCCCGGAGACGGAGTCGTCGGTGATCAGGAACGAGTCAGCCGACAACGACCCGTGCACCACGCAGGGCGCGAACTGCCAGAGCCCGTCGTCGTCGGTGGCCTGTTCCCAGCGGCGCAGGATCGCGGCGGGCAGGTAGCCGGTGGTGGCCGCCCGGTCGATCAAGGTGATGGTTCCGGTACGGCATTCCTGAGCGCTCTGCTGAGGCAACCCGGCGGTGCCGACGAAGGCCGTCGGCAGTGAGTGCACCGCGGCGATGGCGCGGCCGATCGAACCGGACACGCCCGCGTGGCCGGTGAGGGCATCCGCGTCGAAGGAATCGCCCTCCAAAAACTCGTAGACGACGGCCCGGGTGCCGCTGAGCGGCGCCTGGCCCACGAACTGCGGCACGTCGAAGGGGAGCCGGCTGCGGTTGCCGACGGTGAGCGCGCGCAGGGCTACCAGATCGGCGGACTGCTCGGTTTCGGCGGCCTGCGAGGCGGGGACCCGGATGATGAGGGCACGGTCGTCGCGGTCGATCAGCAGTGCGGATTCGAACGCGCCGCTGGCTCCTCGAGAACGCGCGACGGTGCCGTGCAGACGCACCTGGACGACGTCGAGACCGGGGACGGCGGCAGTGGCCAGCGCGGCTAGAGTGAGAGGGGATCTGACCATACTTCTAGGTTAGGTCGACTTCCCCTCGGCGCGGTTGTTCGCCACGCCTCGACACAACTTCGGCAGTCTGTCCGAGACCGAGGAGCACCATGTCGTTTGCGTTCACCTCCCGTCTGCCGCTTTCCCGTCACGCGGTCGACCGTGACGGCGAGGCGCGCGCCACCCCCGGGTTGCTCAACACGCTGCAGACGGATGCCGGCACGCGCCTGCTCGTGCTGTGGCGAGGCTCCGCGCTGATGGAGGCCGCCGCCCCCGCCCGACTGCGCCTGCTGGCTCCCGACCGAGTTCCCGCCGGCGAGTTCCGGCTCTACCTCGGCCGTTCCCTGGCCGAAGATGCGCCGGAGCCCGTGGGCACCCCGCTGGTCGCGGCCGTGCTGACCGACGAGGAGGCCCTGGCGCTCGAACCCGACGAGTCCCTCTGGGTGTCCCTGCGCCCTGTGGCGACCACCCTGTCCGACCGCGACGCGGGACTGTTCACCGAGACGCTCGGCGTCGTGAACTGGCACGACTCCCACGCCCACTGCCCGCGCTGCGGCACGGCCACCCTGATCGAGAACGCCGGTTGGACGAGGCGCTGCCCCGACTGCGGCGGCCAGGTGTTCCCGCGCACCGACCCGGCCGTGATCGTGCTGATCACCGACGCCGACGACCGCATCCTGCTCGGCTCGAACGCCCTCTGGGAGGGCAACCGCTACTCGCTCCTGGCCGGTTTCGTCGAACCGGGCGAGTCGCTCGAGGCGGCCGTCATCCGGGAGATGTTCGAGGAATCCGGCCTGCGCGTGGCCGACCCGGTCTACCTCGGCTCCCAGCCGTGGCCGTTCCCGGCCTCGATCATGTTCGGCTTCACGGCCCGGCTCGCCGACGGCCAGGCTCCGGCGGCCCTGCTCCCCGACGGGGAGGAGATCCTCGACCTGCGCTGGTTCAGCCGCGACGAGCTACGGGCCTCCGGCGACGTCATCATCCTGCCCGGCCGTTCCTCGATCGCCCGGGCGATCATCGAGCACTGGCTCGGCGAACCCCTCGACTTCGGCCCCGACAAGGTGCACGGATGGCGCTGACCGCCGGTTCCCTGCTGGCCGGCCTCGACGACCAGCAGCGGGTGGCGGCCGAGGCGCTCGTGGGTCCGGTGTGCATGCTCGCCGGCGCCGGCACCGGCAAGACCCGGGCCATCACCCACCGCATCGCCTACGGCGTGATGACCGGCGCGTACTCGCCGAACCGGGTGATGGCCCTCACCTTCACGGCGCGCGCCGCCGCGGAGCTGCGCGGCCGGCTGCGCCAACTCGGCGCCGGGGGCGTCGCCGCCCGCACGTTCCACTCGGCGGCCCTGTCGCAGCTGAACTATTTCTGGCCGCACGTCGTCGGCGGCCAGGCGCCCCGCATCCTCGACGGCAAGGGCCGTCTGCTCGGGCACGCCGCCGAAACCCTGAAGCTCAAGCTGGACACGGCCACCCTGCGCGACCTGGCCGCGGAGATCGAGTGGCGAAAGACCTCCGGAATCGGCATTGAGGCGTATGGGGCCGGCATCGCCAAGCGCAGCCTGCCCGGCCGGCTCGACGTGGACCAGGTGCTGGCCATGATGGAGTCCTACGAGCGCCTCAAGGACGACCGCAAGCAGATCGACTTCGAGGATGTGCTCCTGGCGATGGCCGGGATGATCGAGGCCGAGCCATCCGTCGCCCTACAGGTGCGCGAGCAGTACCGTTTCTTCGTCGTCGACGAATACCAGGACGTCTCCCCGCTTCAGCACGACCTGCTCTCGCTCTGGCTGGGCCAGCGCCGCGACCTCTGCGTCGTCGGGGACGCCAGCCAGACCATCTACTCCTTCGCGGGCGCCCGCAGCGACTACCTGCTCGACTTCCCCAAGCGGTGGGAGGACGCCACCGTCGTGCGCCTCGAGCAGAACTACCGGTCGACGGGGTCGATCGTCGCCACGGCCAACCAGCTCATGCGCGGGCGGACCGGCGCCCTCACCCTGCGCGCCCACGCCAGCGAAATCGGCACCGAGCCGGGTGTGCGCGAATACCCGAACGACATGGCCGAGGCCCGCGGCGTCGCCCAGAACATCGTCGAGCTGATCGAGGGCGGCACCCGCCCGGAGGACATCGCCGTGCTGTTCCGGGTGAACGTGCAAGCCGCCTTCCTCGAAACTGCCCTCGGCGACGTCGGGGTGAGCTACCAGATCCGCGGGTCGAAGCGCTTCTTCGACCTGGCCGAGGTCAAGCAGGCGGTGATGCAGCTGCGCGCGGCATCCGTCTCGATCATCGGCGAACCGCTGTTCAAATCCGTCAGTGACGTGCTGCGCTCCCTCGGCTGGAGCCAGAGTGCGCCGGAGGCCCAGGGCGCGGTGCGCGACCGGTGGGAGTCGCTTAACGCGATCATGGGCCTCGTCGACCAGGCAGCCCCGGAGACCACATTCCGCCAGTTCACCGACGAGCTGATGGAGCGCCAGGCCGGCCAGCACGAACCCACGGTGTCCGCGGTGACCCTGGCGACGCTGCACTCGGCGAAGGGCCTCGAATGGGACGCCGTCTTCCTGATCGGTCTGTCCGAGGGACTCGTGCCGATCAGCTACGCAGGCACTTTCGAGCAGATCGACGAGGAACGCCGGCTGCTCTACGTGGGCATCACCCGGGCACGCAAACGGCTGTCCCTGAGCTGGTCTGCTGCGGGCCACCAGCAGCGCAGCCCCAGAGAGCGTTCCCGGTTCCTGTCCGAGATCGGCGCCCGCGGCTCCTGAGACCGGCGCGGGGTAGCCTCGGGGCGTGCCCACTTTTCCGTTCACCCGCCTGGCTGCGGTGCCCTACGCGCCATTGCTGGTGACGCAGGCACGCCGGCTGCGCCGCGACACGCCCCGGTTGCCCGACGCCGCCCTCCCGTGGACCGGTTCCCGGCCCGGCCCCGACCCGCTGCGCATCCTCGTGCTCGGCGACTCGACCGCCGCCGGCGTGGGCGCCGAGACCCAAAGCGAGGCCCTTCCGGGCTGGATCGCCCACGAGGTGGCCGAGCGCTGGGGCCGCGGCAGCACGTGGCGGGCGATCGGTGAGAACGGCGCCACGGCCCGGGACGTGCGCGAGCGCTTCCTGACGGACGCCGCCGCCGTGCCCTTCGACCTGGCCCTGCTGACCATCGGCGCGAACGATGCGCTGGGGCTGCGCTCCCGAAACGCCTTCACGAACGATGTGCGTCGAATCGTGCTCGCCCTGCGGGCCGCGGCGCCGCAGGCGGCCGTGCTCGTGTCGCTGATGCCGCGCTTCGACCGCTTCGCGCTGCTGCCCGAACCCCTGCGCGCCACCCTCGCGCGGCACGCCGCGAGCCTCGACACCGGCGCCCGCCTGGCCGTCGAGGGTCTCGACGGGGTCGTCGCGATCCCGACCCCGCCGCCCTACGTCGAGGGCTTCTTCGCCAGCGACGAGTTCCACCCGAGCGCGCGCGGCTACCGCCTCTGGGCCCGGTTCGTCTTCGACTCCGCGCCCGGCCTCCGACTCGACCGCCCGGTCGGCTGAGAGCACCTGATGGCCCTGCTCCGTAGCCTGGACGAGGTTGTCGCGGTCGTCCGGGCGGTCGAACTCGAACGCACCCGGCAGGCGACGGATGCCGGCTCGCGCACCCTCGTCGGCCTGGCCGGCGCCCCGGGATCGGAAAGTCGACCGTGGGGGAGGCGCTGGTCGCCCGGCTGAACGCCGGCGCCTCGTGGTGGTGGAGGGCAACTACCTGCTGCACGGCGAGGGCGGTTGGGCCGAAGCCCGGCCGCTGCTCGACCTGACCCTGGTCGTGGGGCTGGAGTGGGGCATCCGGCTCGCCCGAGCCTGATCTGGGCCCCGGTCTGCGACCGGGTCTGACCTGGACCTGTCCGTTCAGTCGCGGACGGGGCGCCCGGCCCCGGGCAGCGCGGTCACGTTCCCGGGAACGGTGCGGCAGCCGCACGACTCATGCGGCCGGTAGCCACGACGTTTGAGGGTGCCGGACGCCACGTCGAAGATGAGCGCGGTCTCCGTGAGGGTGGACCGCCCGAGGACCAGCCGGTCGTGGCCGATCCCGGCGACGAGGGCGGCCACATCGATGCCGGCCCGCGGGGTCTCCGTGGGTGCCCGGCGGCTGAGCAGCTGGCAGGCCAGGGCGGCCCACGACGGGTCGGAATCCATGTGCGCCAGCTCCAGACAGTACAGGCAGGGGCCGACCCCCGGCTCGACCAGGGGTCCGATCCGCACCTCGCTGTCGCTGAAGACCACGGGCAGGTGCGGGATGTCCCGGCGCAGCCAGCGCCCGTGCCGCTCCGGTTCCAGGGCGTAGTGACCCAGGACCACGGCCAGCCCGGTGCCGGGGTTGTCGGTCTTGGCCAGGGTCAGACCCAGGGTGCCGATCAGGGTGCGGATCAGGTCCGCCGTGAGCCCGCACCCGTCGACGCAGATTCTGGGCGGCGGTGCCACGGCGACCGGTTCGGGCATCCGGGCCGGGCCCGGAACATTCTCGGCGGTGACCAGAAGAGCCGGCCGCAGGGCGCGGAGCAGCGCCAGGATGGCCTCGTCGGAGGCCCCGCCCTCCCGCCCGATCATCAGTGCTCCGGAGCGGGGCACCCCCACGAACAGGGCCGCGAGCACCCGCTCGAGTCCCGGGCTCAGGGCGGTGATCACGACCAACGGGTGGTCGACGCCGACCTGGATGATGTCGGGCGAGCGCCAGACGACCGGATACCGGGGATCGAGTCGGAGTGTCATTCGGCGATGATGCCGCACTCTGCGCGCGCCCGCGCGAGTCATCCACAGCCCTGGCCCACAGCCGCAGCTCGGCACGGCGCGGCTGTTTGCCCGATCCTCGGCGTCAGTCCAGCATCCGCCCCTAGGCTTTCGCTATGACGACGCAACGACGTGTACTTGTGACCGGCGCTACCGGGTATATCGGCGGCCGGCTCGTTCCCCTGCTGCTGGAAGCCGGCTACGCCGTGCGCGTGCTCGTGCGCACACCCCAGAAGCTGAAAGATGTCCCGTGGGTCGAACAGGTGGAGGTCGCCGAGGGTGACCTCGGGGACCTGGCCAGTGTGCGATCCGCCGTCATCGGGGTTGATGTGCTCTATTACCTGGTGCACTCGATGGGCACCCGCGGCGACTTCGAGAGCACGGAACGCCTCGCGGCCACGAATGTGGCTACGGCCGCCGCCGCGGCCGGCGTCTCCCGCATCGTCTACCTGGGCGGGCTGCACCCGGACACCGAGGAGCTGTCCCAGCACCTGCGCTCCCGGGCAGAGGTCGGCCGCATTCTGGTGGAGTCCGGTGTGCCGACAGCAGCCCTCCAGGCCGGGGTGGTCATCGGGTCCGGCTCCACGTCGTTCGAGATGATCCGGCACCTGACCGACGTTTTGCCGTACATGCCGGCGCCGCAGTGGGTGCGCAACAAGATCCAGCCGATCGCCGTGCGTGACGTGCTCTACTACCTCGTCGCGTCGGCGGAGCTCCCCGCCGACGTCAACCGCACCTTCGACATCGGCGGCCCCGACGTGCTGCGTTACGGCCAGATGATGAACGGGTATGCCCTCGAGGCCGGCCTGCGCCAGCGCCCCATCGCGTCCCTGCCCGTGTTCACGCCCTGGCTCGCATCGCAGTGGGTCAATTTGGTCACGCCCATCCCGCGCAGCCTGGCCGTGCCCATCATCGCAAGTCTGCAAAACGACTGTGTGGTGCACGAGCGCGACATCGACCAGTACATTCCCCAACCGAAAGAGGGCCTCACCGGGTATCGCACCGCCGTGCGCCTGGCTCTCGGTCGCATGCGCGACGGCGACGTCGAGACCAGCTGGCGGAACGCGTCGATCGCGGGCGCGTCGAGCAACCCGCTGCCCAGCGACCCCGAATGGGCCGGGCACCTCGTCTACACCGACCTCAAGGAAAAGCACACCGCCGCGAAGCCGGAAGCCCTGTGGCGCGTGATCGAGAGCATCGGCGGTGACAACGGCTGGTACTCATTCCCGCTGGCCTGGGCCATCCGCGGCTGGATGGACAAGCTCGTCGGCGGGGTCGGCCTGCGCCGCGGCCGTCGTAACCCCGACCACCTGCATACGGGCGACGTGCTGGACTTCTGGCGGGTCGAACGCATTGACACCGGCCGGTTCCTGCGTCTCCGTGCCGAGATGCGCGTTCCCGGCCGGGCGTGGCTGGAGATGACGGCGGATCCGGCGCCGGGCGGCGGCTCCGTGTACCGTCAGCGCGCCGTCTTCTTCCCGCGGGGACTGGGCGGTCGGCTGTACTGGTTCGCGATCCTGCCCTTCCACGGCGTCATCTTCACCGGCATGGCCAACCGGATCACGGCGGCCGCCGTAGGGGAGGCTGCCGTGGAGGTGGCCGTGACGAACGCGAACGCCACGACTGCCCCGGATGCCCCCGGATCGGGCCGGCCGGTCGCCGAGCGCGCCGCCTGAGCGGTGAGTTCACCGAGGTTGACCTGACCGGGCTCTGACCTGACCGGGCTCTGACCTGACCGGGCTCTGACCCGACCGGGCCCTGACCTGACCCGGCCCTCGACGCGGTATGAAACCGCGTTCCAACCGCCCGGTTTTCCGAGTCCGAGGCCCTGGAGCCACTCAGCCCGAACGGAGTCGACGGCGATTCTGGCGCCCCGAACGCTTACGTCGGTCAGGCCCGGCTGAGCCCGCGCGTGTGGCCAACTCAGGACATCCGCCGCCTGGGTCCGCCAGCCGCCGCAGACTAGTGCGGAACCAGCGCGGATGCCCGGCATGCCCCGAGCGGATCTCCTGAGTTGGCCACACCATCTGCCGGATACCAAACGGTGATCGCTGGAGGCGCCGCATGACTCGTGCGGCTCGGGCCTTGACCAGGGCACTCGCCGCCTCGCCGGTGATGACCCGCGTGCACGCGGTGCCGTCGGACCCGATCGTGTGCGCGCGACGCCGCGGAGCGATGAGGACTCACTCAGGGGCCGGTGCGGTCACGGCGAGGCACTATGGAAGAGTTGCGAGCAACGCGATGCCGATCCAGCAGATTTGATGTGGGGCGAGTCTGCGCAGTGGCTCGGGCGCAGTGGCTAGTGCGTGGGAAGGTGCGCAGAGATCTGCTCGTCGGGCTCGAGTTCCAGCTGGCGCTCACGGAAGAGATTGAGCTGGCGCTGGCGGTATTCGCCGACCAGATTCGTGATGTCGTGGTGTTCGGTGTGGCCGGGAAGGTTGGGCAGGGATGCAGATTCTGAAGTCAATGGGAAAACCAATTCGTCTCGGGGGAACGACCGATGCCCGGATTTGGAGCATTCAGAGACGCTAATTGATTCCACCGGTGATGTCAACGCGGCGGGTGCCGCCGGCTTCAGCCTCGGTTGTTGTTGAGTTCGAAGACCTTGAGCAGCTCCGCGATGGCGGTCCCCCGAGCCTCGCCCCCGGCCTCGAACATCTCGGTCACGTGGGTTTGCAGGTGATTGTCCACCAGGAGCTTGTTGAGCGAGCCGAGCGACTTCTGGATTGACAGGGACTGCGTGAGGATGTCGATGCAGTAATCCTCGTTCTCGATCATCTTCTCCAAACCACGCATCTGACCCTCGAGGATGCGGGCACGGTGTAGGGCACGCCGTTTGATGTCGTCAATCATGGGTCTACAGTACCGCGATTTCACATACCCCGGAGGGGTATACTGTCGTCTGCCAGCGACGTCACCATCGTGTGCGACCACCAGGCACCATGCCCGACGTCATCCGGCTGTCCCGACGCACCCTGCGCGTGATCAGGGGTACCCTGGTTTGCACCTTCTGCTACGGCCGGGCGGTGCTGCCGCTGGCCGTGTTCAACCAGATCAACCCGTTGATCTCCGCCGCATTGGTGGTGTTCTCCAGCCTGTTCGTGGTGCTCAACAGCCTGCGCCGGTGACGATCGCCACCGATGTCTCCGTGAATGGCGCGCAGACCTATGTCATCACCTGCGAACAGGTCGACGTCACGCTCGACGTCACCGCCGGGGCACTTGGCTCGGCCGAGGGGCTCACTCTGGCCGTCGGGTTCGAACCTGGCACCTTCGTGCCCCGCGACCAGTCGTTCACGGCGAACCCTTTCCCGGGTATCGGCCTCGCAGCGGCCCTGATCGGCCTGCTCGGCGCCGGTCTCGCCGTCGCCTCCCGGGCCACCCGCTGGCGGAACGCACCGGGTCGGCCGACCGTCGTCGCCGAGTACCTGTGGCCGCAGGGCGTCAACCTGCTCGTGGCGGGAAACGTGATGCGCACGAGCGCCAAGGCCATGACCGCCCAGTTGCTCAGCTTCGCTGTGCGTGGCAATGTGCGGGTCCTGGAGGGGGAGGGCACAAAGCACTACCTGCTCGAGCTGTTGCACACCAGAGACCTCGACCCGGCCGAGCAGGCGGTGCTCCGGCTGCTGTTCCCGGGGCTGCACGCGGGCACGAGCCGCGACCTCAAGACGAAGGACACCAAGCTGGGCGCCGGGCTGGCCAAGCAGCTCCAGGCGGTCACCGAGCAGGTGCTGACCGACGGGCTGCGGGAGAGGAAGGGTGGCCGGCTGCTCCGTTGGCTGCTCGTCGGCGCTGTGCTCACCGGCATTCTGACTCTGGTCGGCGTGAAGCTGTACATCGATATAGCCCGGGCCGAACGGCTGCGAGTGCTGCAGAGTCCCGAGGGAGCGCTGAGGTCGCCCTACCGGCCGGACCCGGCATCCGTTCTCGGCCTGCCCGATCCGGGGCAGCCGGGGCAGGTGCTGAAGCTCTATGAGCACCTGCTGCCGTTCGCGGTGCTGTTCGGTCAGGAGAAGGAGTGGGCCCAGGTTCTCGGTGACCACTACGCCCGGAGTGACGCGCAGCCGGACTGGTACGCTGGGTTCGCTCCGTTCAACCCGGTCTGGTTCGCCGCCGGGTTGAGCTCGTTCACGAGCTCCACCTCGGCCTCCTGGTCGGGAAGCGCGTCGAGTTCCTCCAGTTCCGGTTCGGGTGGAGGTGGCTCGGTCGGCGGCGGTGGAGACGGCGGCGGAGGAGGAGGAGGAGGCGTCTGATGGGCACCCCGGTCGAACCCACAGTCACACGTTCCGCTCTGGCCCCCGGTCTGCTCGGGGCGGTCATCCTGCTCGGCGGGCTCGCGCTGCTGGACTCCGAAAGCTTCATCATCATCCGTTACGCGGTCAGCATCCTCGCGATGATCCTCTGCGTCTTCGCCATCCAGGCGAAGGCCTGGCTGTGGTTGATCGGTCTCGTGCCGATCGCGGTGCTCTGGAACCCGATCGTGGTCATCGACCTATCCGGCCGGGGCTGGGTGTCCGCCCAGTTCATCGCCGCGCTGGTCTTCATCCTCGTCGGGGTCGTCACCAAGGTGCCGGTGCATCGGGATTGACCAGCGGGCGTAGACTGTATTCGCGTCGAAAAAGCCCGATTACCGTCTTGACCGTGCCGCTGCATCCCAAATGCCGGTGGCGCAAATAGGGTTGGCACGTTGCTCGATTCAGGCTTCGACGTATCGATCGCACCGGTGTCCACGGATGCCGCACCACGTCGAGCACGGCCTTTGTCTGCTGTGCTGCTGTGAAGTTGGAGAAGAATGGCTTACACCCGCCACCAGGCCGCCGGTTCGAACAACCGTGTTGCCGCCGAAGGTCGCGCTCGGCAGCGACCTCGTTCCCGCGACGATGACGCCCCCATCATTCCCATCCTCGCCCGCAAGGTGCGCGAGGTGGAGGCGAAGGCGCAGGTCGGCGCCAAGCTGGGCCCGACCAACCGCACCAAGTACCAGGTCATCGCGCTGCTCATGCGCGAGGAACGTGCCCGGGTCAAGGGCGACAAGGACCTCACCGACGCGAACCGCGCGGAACTGCTGAAACGCCTTGACGGCATCGCCCAGATCCTGGCGAAGACCGCGGCCCGCGACACCAGCCTGATCACCCTGCTGGAACCGGATGCCGGCGTGTCCACGGTCGCGCAGCGGTTCCGCCGCGACTGGCTGCTTGAGTCCGGCGCCGAACTCACCCCCGACGAACTGATCATCACCCGCGAGGCCGAGGCCAAGCCGGAAATTCCGGTCAACCAGGTCATCCCTCAGTCGGTCAAGGCTCGCCAGCTCGCCAACCCGTTCCTCGCGCCCGATTTCAGCGCCGCGACGGCCCAGCCGGTCGTCTCCGGCCGTCGCCTGGCCAACTGGGAACTCATCGGCCCGCTGTTCAAATCCTTCGAGTATGGTTCCGGCGGTCAGGCCGCCAGCATGGACCTGCCCGAGGCACCCCGCGTCGACCGGCTCTCGCCTCGCGGCATGGAGCTGATGCGCCACCAGGCCCGGTTCGTCGAAAGCGCGCGCCTGGGCCACCGCAGCTACCTGCTTGCCGACGAGCCGGGGCTCGGGAAGACGGCGCAGAGCCTGCTCGCGGCATCCGTCAGCGGGGCCTACCCGCTGTTGGCCATCGTTCCCAACGTCGTCAAGATGAACTGGGTGCGCGAGGTCGCACTGTGGACGCCGAACCGCCGGGCCACCGTCATCCACGGCGACGGCGACACGCTCGACGCCTTCGCCGATGTGGTCATCGTCAACTACGACGTGCTCGACCGGCACCGCACCTGGCTGGGCACCCTGGGCTTCAAGGGCATGGTCGTCGACGAGGCGCACTTCATCAAGAACCTGCAGTCGCAGCGCTCCAAGCACGTGCTGGCCCTGGCTGAGCAGATCCGGCGCCGCACGCCCGGTGGCAACCCGCTGCTGATGGCTCTGACCGGAACCCCGCTGATCAACGACGTCGACGACTTCCGGGCGATCTGGCAGTTCCTCGGTTGGCTCGACGGCGACAAGCCGGCCCCCAGACTCATGCAGAAGCTCGAAGCGATCGGGCTGACCCCGGCCGACTCCGGGTTCTACAGCGCCGCGCGTGCCGCGGTGATCGACCTTGGCATCGTGCGCCGCCGCAAGGTCGACGTCGCCGCCGACCTGCCGGCCAAGCGCATCGCCGACATCCCGGTCGAGCTGGACGACGACCTCGGCCGCTCCATCCGCCAGGCCGAGCGGGAGCTCGCCGCCCGCCTGGTCACCCGGTACCACTCCCTCGTCGCCGCCCGCCATCCGGGCCAGACGCCGCCCGTCCTCGAGGGAGAGCAGCGAGCCGCGTTCATCCGCGCGGTTGCCCACGCCGAACTCGAGGAGTCGAAGGGGCAGACGACCGGTGAGAACGTCTTCACCATGGTGCGCAAGATCGGCCAGGCCAAGGCCGCCCTCGCGGCAGACTACGCCGTGCAGCTGGCGCACTCGGTGGGCAAGGTCGTCTTCTTCGCCAAGCACATCGACGTGATGGATGCCGCCGAGGACATCTTCGCCAAGCGCGGCCTGCGCACGGTCTCCCTGCGCGGCGACCAAAGCGCACTGGCCCGCCAGGCCGCCATCGACTCCTTCAACGATGACCAGGGGGTGGCCGTGGTGGTCTGTTCCCTCTCTGCCGCCGGAGTCGGCGTCAACCTCCAGGCCGCCTCCAACGTCGTGCTCGCCGAGCTCAGCTGGACTGCCGCCGAGCAGACACAGGCCATCGACCGGGTGCACCGCATCGGCCAGGACGAGCCGGTCACCGCGTGGCGGATCATCGCCGCCCACACCATTGACGCGCGCATCGCCGAACTCATCGGCAGCAAGCAGGGCCTCGCGGCCCGCGCCCTGGACGGCACCGTCGACGAGATCTCGTCCGCCGATTCCGTGCAGGCCAGCGCCCTGATCTACCTGCTGACCCTGGCACTCGACGGGGAGTTGTAGAACGCGCCCCTCACCGGCGTGGATTTGAACCGGGCCTCGTTTGGGGTCCATCATTGAGTGGCGGCGGTGTGGGCGCCAATCTGATCACTTGTGCAACAAGGAGCAACGACAAATGAAAATTGGTATCCTCACCAGCGGCGGAGACTGCCCCGGCCTGAACGCGGTTATTCGCGGTTCCGTCCTTAAAGGCATCCGCGTCCTCGATGCCGAATTCGTCGGCATTCGCAACGGATGGAAAGGCCTGGTCGAGGGCGACTTTATGACTCTGGACCGGCACAGCGTGCGCGGTCTCTCCCGTCAGGGTGGCACCATCCTCGGTAGCTCCCGCACGAACCCGTTCGAGGGTGAAAACGGCGGCCCCATTAACATTCAGAAGACGATGGACGCGGAAGGAATCGACGCGATTATCGCCATCGGCGGCGAGGGCACCCTCACCGCGGCACGCCGACTGACGGATGCCGGACTTCAGATCGTCGGCGTTCCCAAGACCATCGACAACGACCTCGAAGCCACCGATTACTCATTCGGCTTCAACACCGCCGTCGAGATCGCCACCGAGGCCATCGACCGACTGCGCACCACAGCCGAATCCCACGGCCGCTGCATGATCGTCGAGGTCATGGGCCGCCACGTGGGCTGGATCGCCCTGCACTCCGGCATGGCCGGCGGCGCCCACGCCATCCTGATCCCGGAGCAGCCCCAGACCATCGAGCAGATCTGCGACTGGGTCATGCACGTGCGCGACCGCGGCCGCGCACCCGTGCTCGTCGTCTCCGAGGGCTTCAAGCTCGCCGGCATGGAGGAGGCGCTCTCGACCAAGGGCCTCGACGCGTTCAACCGCCCCCGCCTCGGCGGCATCAGCGAAATGATCGCCCCGATGATCGAGGAGCGCACGGGCATCGAATCCCGCGCCACCGTCCTCGGCCACACCCAGCGCGGCGGCGCTCCGTCGGCCTATGACCGGGTGCTCGCCACCCGCCTCGGCATGGCGGCCGTTGACGCCGTCTACGCCGGCCAGTGGGGCTCCATGGTTTCCCTGCGAGGCACCGACATGGAAATCGTCAGCATCGCGGAAGCGACCATCGGTCTAAAGACCGTGCCGCAGGCGCGCTACGACGAGGCCGCGGTGCTCTTCGGCTAAACCCGCACCAGGCGCTGAGGGGATCCGGATCGATTTCCGCCGATTGGCGGAGGTTCAACCGGGACCCCTTCGTGCGTTCCGGGACCGACTCAGGCGAGTTTGGCCTGAACCTGCGCCAGCGACGGGTTCGTCGCGCTGGAGCCGTCCGGAAAGAGGACTGTCGGAACCGTGCGGTTGCCGTTGTTCAGGCTCATCACCAGCTCGGACGTGCCGTCGACCTCCTCCACGTTGATCTCGGTGTAGGCGATGCCGGCCTTGACCAGCTGGGTCTTCAGGCGGGTGCAATAGCCGCACCAGGTCGTCGTGAACATGGTTATGGTTCCGGATTCCGGCACAAAGTTCATACTTGGATCCTAACAAACCGGCCTGAACGGGAGCAGGACCGTACCTCGTTACCATTGGTTCATGTCTCTTCCTCAGGTCTGCGTGGGCTACCTCACCCGGCGTTCTCCATCGGGGGACCTGCAGGTGCTGCTCGGCCGCAAGAAGAAAGGACTGGGCCGGGGCAACATCGTCGGCCTCGGCGGCAAGCTCGAGCCGGGGGAGTCGGCCGTGGAGGCGATGGTGCGGGAGATCGAGGAGGAGTCCGGCCTGGTCGTGGCGGCATCCGCCCTGACCCCGTTGGGTCTGCTGACCTACCTGTTTCCGCACCGGGAAGCCTGGAGCCAGGAATCGAGCGTGTTCGTCTGCACGCAGTGGAGCGGCACCCCGCGCGAGTCCGACGAGCTGAACCCGGTCTGGTTCGACGTGGCCGCGCTACCGGTGGACGAGATGTGGGACGACGCCCGGCACTGGCTGCCGGGGGTGCTCGCCGGCATTCCGGTGCGGGCCTCCTACACCTTCGGCCCCGACTTGGCCACGGTGGTCGACCCGGTTTGAATTGACCTGCTTCCCCGGGAGTGTCAGGCTTATCACAGCGGTGCAGCTTGAGATAACCCCGGCTGTCGTACACTCAGAGGAAGACGCCGGTGGATTTCACCCTGATCGTTGCGCTTGTGATTGCGCTCGCACTGATTTTCGACTTCACCAACGGCTTCCACGACACCGCAAACGCGATGGCAACCCCCATCGCGACCGGTGCCATGCGCCCGAAGGTCGCGGTGGGACTCGCCGCCATTCTGAACCTGGTCGGGGCTTTCCTCTCCACCGAGGTCGCCAGGACCATTTCCGGCGGCATCATCAACAAGGATGACGCCGGAGTTCAGATCACTCCCGAGATCATCTTTGCGGGCCTGATCGGCGCCATCGTTTGGAACCTCATCACCTGGCTGCGTGGCCTGCCGTCCAGCTCGAGCCACGCCCTGTTCGGCGGACTCATCGGCGCGACGATCATCGGCGTCGGCTCGCAGGCGGTCGCCTACGACGTCGTGCTGGCCAAGGTCATCCTGCCGGCACTGATCGCCCCGCTCACGGTGGGCATCGTCGCCTACCTCGCCACCAGGCTCGCCTACTTCATCACCCGGCGGGATTCCGGCAAGGCGGATGGCCGGGGCGGCTTCCGCTACGCGCAGATCATCTCCTCGTCGCTCGTTGCCCTCGCACACGGCACCAATGACGCCCAGAAGACCATGGGCGTCATCACCCTCACCCTGATCGCCGGCGGGATGCAGGACGTGGGCACCGGCCCGCAGCTGTGGGTCATCACCACCTGCGCGATCGCGATCGCGATCGGCACGTACACCGGCGGCTGGCGAATCATCCGGACCATGGGTCGCGGCCTCACCGACATCAAGCCGGCCCAGGGCTTCGCTGCGGAGACCAGCACCGCGGCCACCATCCTCGCGTCCAGCCAACTCGGCTTCGCGCTCTCCACCACGCAGGTCGCGTCCGGGTCGGTGATCGGCTCGGGCCTGGGCCGCCGCGGCTCGACCGTGCGCTGGGGGATGGCCGGCCAGATCGCGCTCGGCTGGGTGCTCACCCTGCCGGCGGCGGCCATCATGGGTGCCTTCGCGGCCGGACTCGCCCTGATCGGACCGATGGGCATCGTGCTCGACCTGGTGATCGGTTCCCTCGTCATCGCCGTGCTGTTTCGCCGGTCCCGCCAGAGCCGGGTCACGCACGACAACCTGCACGACATCGACGACGCCGGGCGGGTCGTGAAGATCCGGAAGACCCCCCGCAAGGCCTCCCGCACGGCCTCTCGCAAGGATCAGAAGAAGGTCGCGCTGTGATCGATTGGTCTGCGTTCCTTGTCGTCGCGCTCGCTTCTCTCCTCTCGTCCGCGGTCGTGGTGGGCCTGTATTCGCTCGGGCTGCGGTTGCTCACCACCTCCGGCCGTGTACCCGTGGTCGAACCGGCCGAATTCACGGGAGCCATCACCGTGCTCACCCCCAAGCGTGCGGCCAAGGAGGCCAAGCGCGCGCGCAAGGCCGCCGCCGGCCCACTGAGCCCTCTGCAGAAGCAGGTCGCCCTGATGGGCGCCTACGCCTGTTTCGTGCTCTGTAGCGCGGCCGTGCTCTACGGTGTCTACCTGATTGTGCCGGCCCTGCACCGCTGACCCGCTGCGTCCCTGTTCCGCTTCCCTCGCAGCGTTCCGTGCCGTAACGGGCGCTCTCGGTCGCCGCGCGGTAGCTGCGCCGCTGCGCTGGTGGCACGCCACGTGCGGAACGGCGCTACACGCTCGCAACGCCGGATGACTGCGCGACCTGGTCCGTCAGGCTGGCGGTGCACCCCGTGGAGCTGGGTGCACGGTAGACGGTGCGCCGCGAGCCAGAACATGCGCCGCGAGCCACTACCTGCGGCGCTGCGGAGGGCCGCGGATGCTACCGTGCGGTGCCGCGCACCCGGGCCACCCACGTCATCAGGTGGTAGATCACGATGGCGGCGACCGTGCCGAGCGCGATGCCGTTGAAGCTGAGGCTGCCGGCCGTGAAGGTGTAGTCGGCGATGCCGATGATCAGCGCGGTGGCCGCGGTGAACTGGTTGACCGGCTTGCTGAAGTCGACCTTGTTGTCGAGCCAGATCTTCACGCCGATGATGCCGATCAGGCCGTAGAGGGCCGTGGTGACGCCGCCGAGCACCCCCGCCGGGATCGTGTTGATGACCGCACCGATCTTGGGGGAGAGTCCGAGCAGCACCGCGGTGATGCCCGCGACCCAGTAGGCGGCCGTGGAGTAGATGCGGGTGGCCGCCATGACGCCGATGTTCTCGCCATAGGTGGTGGTGCCCGATCCGCCGCTGAAGCCGGCGAGCATCGTGGCCAGACCGTCGGCCATCAGGGCGCGACCCGTGAAGCGGTTCACCGTCACATTCGTCATCTGGGCAACGCCCTTGATGTGGCCAACGTTCTCGGCCACCAGCACGAGCACGACCGGCAGGAACGCCGGCAGCACGCCGAGGGCGGCGGACGGATCCGCGAACGGGTTCATCGCCGCGGTGAACTGGGGCAGGCCGATCCAGGCAGCCTCGCCCACCCCGCTGAAGTCGACCTCGCCGGCCACCACGGCGGCCACATAGCCCACGATCACGCCGATGAAGATGGACAGCCGGCCCAGGATGCCTCGGAACACCACGGTCGAGAGGATCACGGCGAGCAGGGTGATCAGCGCGGTGAGTGGGGCCAGCTCGAAGTTCGACTTGGCGACGGGCGCCAGGTTGAGGCCGATCAGGGCGACGATGGCCCCGGAGACGACGGGCGGCATCAATGCGTCGATCCAGCCGGTGCCGGTGAGCTGCACGATCACGCCGATCAGGGCCAGGAGTAGGCCGACGACGATGATGCCGAACAGGGCGCTGCCCATGCCCGCGCTCGCGGTCGCGGCGGTGATCGGCGCGATGAAGGCGAACGAGGAGCCGAGGTAACTGGGCAGCTTGTTGCGCGTGATTACCAGGAAAAGCAGGGTGCCGATGCCCGAGAAGAGCAGCGTCGTGCTGGGTGGGAAGCCCGTGAGCAGCGGTACCAGGAACGTGGCACCGAACATGGCGATGACGTGCTGGGTGCCGATCCCGATGGTCAGCGGCCAGTTCAGGCGCTCGCCGGGGCCGACGACATCCGTGGCTCCGACCGTTTTTCCGTCACCGTGCAGGGTCCAGGGCAGAGCCATGTGTTTCTCGTTTCCGTGTCGTACGTAATCCCGATGGTAGTGAACAATTAAGATCGGACGGTGAGACCATCCGTTCAGCCTGCCCAAGCAGAGCCACTCTCGGTGAGGATTGAAACCGGCTTGCTGCACGGAATCCGGGTGCGCGGGGTGCGCCAGTGGCGCGGGATTCCCTACGCGGCCGCCCCCGTGGACGAGCTCCGATTCCGCGCTCCGCAGCCGGCCTCGCCTTGGCCGGGCGAACGAGATGCAAGCTCCTTCGGCCCGGTCGCCACGCAGAGCCACCGCGGCCAGTTCATCGGCGCGAAACCGACGATCCCGCAAAGCGAGGACTGCCTCAACCTCAACGTGATCGCTCCCGACGAACCGGTCGACCCGCGGATGCTGCGGCCCGTCATGTTCTTCATCCACGGCGGCGCCTACAGCGTCGGGTCCTCGCGGGAGGTGCCCCGGCAGGGTGAGGGGCTCGTGCGGCGCGGCGGCATCGTCTATGTCAGCCTCAACTACCGGTTGGGGGCGCTTGGCTACATCGACTTCAGCCGTTACTCGACCGCGGAGCATGCCTTCGAGAGCAACCTCGGGCTGCGCGACCAGGTGGCTGCGCTCGGCTGGGTGCGGCGCAACATCCGCGCGTTCGGCGGCAACCCGGATGCCGTCACCCTCTTCGGCGAATCGGCCGGAGCCAACGCCGTGACCACCCTGATGACCGTCCCGGCCGCCGCCGGACTCTTCCAGCGCGCGATCGCGCAGAGCGCCCCGCCGAACGCCGTCTATGCCCCCGATGTCACCGCCGAGTGGGCCACGGACTTTGTGCGGCTCCTGGCCCGGCGCACCGGGCAGGCCGACCCGACGAACTCGCCCACCACGGTGACGAATGCCGCTGCCCTGCTTCTGCAGGCCGACCCGGAACATCTGGCCGAGGCCACGAGCGACCTGACGCGGCGCGCCCCGGACCGGTACCCCGGCACGATCCCGCTCTCGCCCGTGATCGACGGCGACTTCCTGCCTGAACGACCTCTCGACGCCTTCCGCGACGGCCGTGCCCACCGGATTCCGCTGATCATCGGCACCAACTCGCGGGAAGGTTCGCTGTTCAGTGGGCGCATCGACATCCTCGCCACGACGCCCGGGCGCATCCGCGCCGTGTTCGCGAACACCAAGAAGAAAGCTCGCACGCGCCTGCGGGCGCAGTACCCCGGGATACCCGCGCTGCGGCCCGCCCTCGATTTCGGTGGTGATTTTTCTTTCTGGTACCCGAGCGTGCGCGTGGGCGAACGGCACTCCCGGTATGCCCCGGTGCGCTTCTACCGCTTCGATGCCGCGCCGCGCCTGGTGCGTTTGATGGGGCTCGACGCCACGCACGGCCTCGAGCTGTTCCCGCTGTTCGACCGGCTCGACGGCTGGTTCGGCCGCGGCATGACCGCGCTCGGCGGTCGCCGCGACTTCCAGCGGATCGGTGCCCGGATGCAGGGTTGGTGGCTCAGTTTCGCGGCCTCCGGGGTGCCGGATGCGGCCTGGCCGCTCTACGACGAGGCCGAGCGTCTGACCCTGGTCATCGACGCCGTCGACCGTGTCGAGTCCGACCCGCGCGGGGACCGCCGCCGGGCCTGGGACGCCTTCGTGCCGCACATCTGAGCTCGGCGTGCCACAGCCCGGAAGCCCGGCCGGTTGCCTCCGCGGGCCGTCCTCGCCCAGCCCCGCGGAATCGGCCCGCGCTCCGGGGCCGTAAACTGAGGAACTGAGAATCAGCTGAGTCGGACACCAGGAGCACCCCATTTCTGAAACAGAGACCCACACGTCATCCACGCCTGCCCCCAAGCCGGACGCCCCGGCGGGCACGAACCCGGGGCTCAAGGCCCGCATCGATCGGTACTTCGAAATCACCCGGCGCGGCTCCACCTACGGCCGGGAAATCCGCGGCGGTCTGGTGACGTTCGTCACGATGGCCTACATCGTGATCCTCAACCCGCTCATCCTCGGCGGCTTCAGCGCCGACCAGGCCGCGGTCGACGTGGCCGGCGGATGGCTGCCCAACGGCCAGGTTGCCGCGGTCACCGCCCTCACCGCCGGCGTCATGACCATCCTGTTCGGCGCCGTCGCCCGGCTTCCCTTCGGTTTCGCCGCGGGCCTCGGCATCAACTCCTTCCTGGCCGTGAGCGTCGTCGGCCAGGTGACCTGGCCGGAGGCCATGGGCCTCGTGGTCATCAACGGGCTCATCATCGTGCTGCTCGCCTCCACCGGCCTACGCGAGCTCATTTTCAACGCCGTGCCGCGCCAGCTGAAGATCGCCATCACGGTCGGCATCGGCCTGTTCATCGCCTTCATCGGCCTGGTCGACTCCGGCTTCGTGCGCGCGAGCGGCGCCGCGTCGCCGCCCGTGCAGCTCGGCGACAACGGCTCCGTCGTGAGCCTGCCGACCGCCGTGTTCGTGCTCGGCCTGATCATTCTCGGCATCCTGGTCGCCCGCAAGGTGAAGGCGGCCCTCCTGATCGGAATCGTCGCCACCACGCTGATCGCGGTGGTCCTCGAGGCGATTTTCAAGGTCGGGCCGTCATTCGGGCAGAACCCCGACGGTTGGAACCTGAACGCTCCGGTACTGCCGACCTCCATCGTCTCGCTGCCCGACCTGAGCCTCGTCGGACAGGTCAGCTTCGGCGCCTTCGACCGGATCGGCATGCTGGCCGCGTCGATGCTTGTTTTCACGCTCGTCTTCACGAACTTCTTCGACGCCATGGGCACCATGACCGGCCTGGCCAGCGAGGCCGATGTGGCCGACGAGAAGGGCAACTTCCCGCGCCTGAAATCCGCCCTGATCGTCGAGGGCGTCGGCGCCGTCGTCGGCGGTGCCACCTCTGCCTCGTCGAACACGGTGTTCATCGAGTCCGGTGCCGGCATCGGCGAGGGTGCTCGCACGGGACTGGCCAACATCGTCACGGGACTGCTGTTCCTCGCGGCCATGTTCTTCACCCCGCTCACCCAGATCGTGCCGCTCGAGGTGGCCGCGGCCGCCCTCGTGATCGTCGGCGCGATGATGGTGTCCCAGATCCGGTTCATCGACTTCACGGAGTTCTCCATCGTGCTACCGGTGTTCCTCACGATCATCGTGATGCCGCTGACCTACTCGATCGCCAACGGAATCGGGGCCGGCTTCATCACCTGGGTGCTGGTGCGTTCGTTCTCGGGGAAGGCGCGCGAGATCAGCCCGTTGCTCTGGGTGGTCGCGGCCGGCTTCCTGGTCTTCTTCGTGCGCGGCCCGATCGAGGTTCTGTTCGGCGCGTGACCGCGTGGCCGCCCCCGGCCCGATTCGGGGGCTAACCCCATGGGTGCCAAAACGGATGCTCCGTAGTGTCGTTGGGAGAGCGGCATCCGTCGCTCCCCATCGAAACGGAGAACCGCCCATGTCAACCATCGCTCCCGACCAGGCTCCGGTCTACACTGCCGAGCCCGTACCCCCGCGGAGCAGCACCCTGGCCGTGTCGAGCCTCGTGCTCGGCCTCGTGTCGATCGTCGCCGGCTGGACCTTCCTCGTGCCCATTGCCGGCCTGGTCGTCGGCATCCTCGCCCTCGGACGGGAACCGCAGGCGCGCACCCTGGCGATCTGGGGCATCGTGCTCAACGCGGTGCTGCTGGCCGGCTCGCTGCTGCTCGTGCTGCTGGCGCTGGCCCTCGGCCTGCTGGCGCTGCCGTTCGCGTTCTTGATCTGACCTCGATCTGGCCCGGCGCGGCCTCGCGCTACTCCAGGAAGCCGCGCAGGAGCAGGGCGGTGCCGGCCAGATGCTCGGCCATCGCCTGCGCGGCGGCGTCGGGCCGACCGGTCAGGATCGCGGTCACGATCTGCTCGTGCTGCCGGTCCGAGTGTGCGATGTTCGGTCCGAGTGACGGGATGTTGTCGAGCAGTTCGTTGATCCGCATCCGCACTTCGGCCAGCAGCGGCACGAGCGACGGTGAGCCGGCCAGCTCGCCGATGGTGAGGTGCAGCCTGGAGTCCAGTCGGCGGTAGTCCTCGCCGGTGGCGCCGATCGAGTCGGCCAGGCTGTTCCACAGCACTTCCCGTTCGCCGGGCGACAGGGTGCGCGCGGCGGCATGCCGGGCGGCGCCCTCCTCCAAGATTTCCCGGAGCGCGAGCGCGTCCTCGATCTCGGCCACGGAGATGTCCCGGCGCGCCGGCAGTCCACGCTCGTGGCCTCGGCCGGGCGTCTGCTGGGGCAACGAATCGTTGACGAAGGTGCCGCCGTAGCGGCCGCGTCGGGAGACCAGATAGCCGGCCTCGGCCAGGGATGCGATCGCATCCCGCAGCGTGTCCCGACTCACGGCGAGCATGGCGGAGAGTTCGCGTTCGGCCGGCAGTCGTTCGCCGGGCGCGACGAGTCCCAGCCGCACGGTCTGCAGCAGCCGCTGCACGGTCTCCTCGAAGGCGTTGCCACTGTGCACGGGGCGCAGCAGCAGTCCACTGTCGAGCCCGGGCTGTTCGTCGTCGATCACTGTTCTGGTCCTGGCTCCTGGTCGAACTTCCAGTCCATCACGGTTTCCGCACCCTCCCGCACCGCTACATCGGCGTCACGTAGGCCGAGCTGATGCCGCCGTCGACAAGGAACGTGGAGCCCGTGATGAACGAGGAGTCATCGCTGGCCAGGAACGCGACCGCGGCCGCGAGCTCCTCGGGTTCCGCGAACCGGCCGACTGGGATGTGCACCAGCCGCCGGGCCGCGCGCTCCGGGTCCTTCGCGAATAGCTCTTGCAGTAGCGGGGTGTTCACCGGGCCGGGGCAAAGGGCGTTGACCCGGATGCCCTGGCGCGCGAACTGCACGCCCAGCTCGCGGCTGAGCGCGAGCACGCCGCCCTTCGAGGCGGTGTAGGAGATCTGACTGGTCGCGGAGCCGAGCACGGCCACGAACGAGGCCGTGTTGATGATCGACCCGCGGCCCTGCTTCACCATGTAGCGCAGGGCGGAGCGGCAGCACAGGTACACCGACTTCAGGTTGACGTCCTGCACCCGTTGCCAGGCCGGTAGCTCGGTCGTCTCGATCGAGTCGTCGTCGGGCGGGGAGATCCCGGCATTGTTGAACGCGATGTCGACGGAGCCGTAGGTGAGATAGGCGGTGTCGAAGAGGTTGTTGACCTCGCCCTCGTCGGTGACATCCACCTTGACGAAGAGGCAGTCGAGCTGGTCGGCCGCCGCGAGCCCCGCCGCCTCGTCGAGGTCGCCGATCACAACCGTTGCTCCTTCCGCGGCGAACCGTTTCGCCGTGGCCAGGCCGATGCCGCTGGCGCCGCCTGTGATCACGGCGACCCGGCCCGCGAGCCGCTGGGTGAGGTCGATGGGGGTGAGGGTGCTCATGCTGGCTCCTTGGGGTTCGTCTGAGGGTGTGGCGTCTAGTCGACGGCGATGAAGACGTTCTTGGTCTCGGTGAACGACAACGGGGCGTCCGGGCCCAGTTCCCGGCCGAGGCCCGACTGCTTGAAGCCGCCGAATGGAGTCGTGTAGCGCACGGAGGAGTGCGAGTTGACGGACAGATTGCCGGATTCCACGGCCCGCGCCACTCGGATCGCCCGGCCCACGTCGCGGGTCCAGATCGATCCCGAGAGGCCGTAGTCGGTGTCATTGGCGAGGTTCACGGCGTCGTCCTCACCGTCGAACGGCAGCACGGTGACGACGGGTCCGAAGATCTCGTCGGTGACGCAACGGTCCGTGCGGGAGTCCGGGGTGAGCACGGTCGGCGGGAACCAGAAACCCGGTCCGGTCGGGGCGCTGCCCCGGAAGGCCACGGGGGAGCCCTCCGGCACATAGGCCGAGACCGCGGCGTGGTGCGCGGCCGAGACGAGCGGGCCCATCTCGGTGCTCTCGTCGGCGGGATCACCCACCCGCACACCGGCGACGGCCGGCTCGAGCAGCTCGAGAAATCGGTCGTAGACGCTACGCTCCACCAGGATGCGGCTACGGGCGCAGCAGTCCTGGCCGGCGTTCTCGAACACCCCGGAGGGTGCGGTGGCGGCGGCCTTCTCCAGGTTGGAGTCGGCGAACACGATGTTGGCGCTCTTGCCGCCGAGTTCCAGGGTGACCCGTTTGACCTGGGCGGCGCAGCCGGCCATGATCCGCTTGCCGACATCCGTCGACCCGGTGAAGACGACCTTCCGCACTTGGGGGTGCGTCACGAACCGTTCGCCGACCACCGATCCGCGGCCCGGCAGCACCTGGAACAGCCCCTCGGGCAGGCCGGCCTCCCGGGCGAGTACGCCCAGATGGATGCTGGAGAGCGGCGTCCACTCCGCCGGCTTCAGCAACACCGCGTTGCCAGCCGCGAGGGCGGGAGCGAAACCCCAGGCCGCGATCGTCATCGGGAAGTTCCACGGGGTGATGATGCCGACCACACCCAGCGGTTCCTGGAAGGTCACGTCGAGACCGCCGGACACCGGGATCTGCCGCCCGAAGAGTCGCTCGGGGGCGGCCGAGTAGTAAGTCAGCACGTCGCGCACATGGCCGGCCTCCCAGCGCGCCTGCATGATCGGATGCCCCGAGTTGGCCATCTCGATGCGGGCCAGGTTCTCCCGGTCCCCGTCCACGGCCTCCGCGAAGCGGCGCAGAACGGCAGCCTTGTCGGCCGGCGCCACCCGGGACCAGAGCCGCTGCGCGGCCACCGCCCGGGAGACGGCCTCATCGGTCGCATCCGTGTCGAGGTGTTCGACCACGGTGACTGTGGTTTCGTCGGTCGGGTTGATCACGGTGTAGCTGCTCACAGGGTGTCCCTTTCCTGATCGTGGTCGTGGTTGTGGTTGTGGTCGTTCTCGTGGTCACGGGCCGCTCGGTAGCGGGCGGCCGCGTCGACGAGGCCCGCGAAGAGACGTAGGTCGTCGTGCTGTTCCGGATGCCACTGCACGGCCAGCCCGAACGGGACATCGGTGAGTTCCACGGCCTGCACGACCCCGTCGTGAGTGCGTGCGGACACGGTGAGGCCGGCGCCGATCCGGTCGATGGACTGGTGGTGGTAGACGGGAACGGGAAGCGGCACGTCCAGGGCGTCGAGCAGCCCGTGCAGCCGCGACTCGGGTTCCACGTGCACGTCCACGATGTTGAAGACGCCGCCGCCGGCCTGGTAGCCGCCGTGGCCCACGACGTCGGGCAGGTGCTGGTGCAGGGTGCCGCCCTGTGCGATGTTGAGCATCTGGGCGCCGCGGCAGATGCCGAGCAGCGGCAGCTCCCGGTCGATGGCCCGGTGGATCAGCTCATGCTCCCAGGCGTCACGGTCCCGCCGCGGCTCGTCGGTTTTCGTGTGGGCGGCCTGACCGTAACGCGCCGGATCGACGTCCTTGCCGCCGGTGATGACCAGGCCGTCGAGGCCGTCGAGCACCCGGTCGGCAATGGCCGCGTCCACGGGCTGCGGCGGCAGCAGCACGGCGATGCCGCCCGCGCGGATGACCGAGTCGAAATAGGCCTGGGGCAGGAAGGCGGCCGGCACGTCCCAGACACCGGTCTGGGACTGCTCGAGATAGGTGGTCAGGCCGATCACGGGGCGCGGGTCGGCACCGGGGCGCGGTGCGGTGCCGGGGTCAGAGGCGCTCAAAGCCGCGCACCCGCTCCCAGTCGGTCACCGCCGCGTCATAGGCTTCCAGCTCGATCCGCGCGTTGTTGAGGTAGTGATCGACGACCTCGTCGCCGAATGCCTCCCGGGCGATCGTGGATGTCGCGAACAGCGCTGTGGCCTCCCGCAGCGAGGCCGGCACCCGCTCGGCGCCGCTCTCGTAGGCGTTGCCGACGAAGGCATCGTCGAGTTCGAGTTCGTTCTCGATGCCGTAGAGGCCGGCCGCGATCAGTGCGGCCACGGCCAGGTACTGGTTCACGTCGCCGCCGGGCACTCGGTTCTCCACCCGCAGGCCGAGGCCGGCCCCCACCACGCGCAGGGCGCACGTGCGGTTATCGAGCCCCCAGGCGATCGCAGTCGGCGCGAAGCTGCCGCTGACATAGCGCTTGTAGGAGTTGATGTTCGGTGCCGAGAACAGGGTCAGCTCGCGCATCACCGCGAGCTGGCCGGCGAGGAAGTGACGGAACAGCGTCGACATGCCGTGATCGGCATCCTTGTCGGCGAAGACCGCGGATCCGTCGGTGCCGCGCAGGCTGATGTGGATGTGGCAGCTGTTGCCCTCCCGCTCGTTGAACTTGGCCATGAAGGTCAGGCTCTTGCCGTGGGCATCCGCGATCTCCTTGGCGCCGTTCTTGTAGATGGAGTGGTTGTCGCAGGTGGCCAGGGCGTCGGTGTAGCGGAACGCGATCTCCTGCTGGCCCAGGTTGCACTCACCCTTGACGCCCTCGCAGTACATGCCGGCGCCGTCCATGGCGTTACGGATGTCCCGCAGTAACGGTTCCATCCGGGTGGATGCGAGCAGCGCATAGTCGATGTTGTAATCGCTGGCGGGGGTCAGGTCGCGGTAGCCCTTCTTCCACGCCTCCCGGTAGCCGTCGTCGAAGACGATGAACTCCAGCTCGGTGCCGACATAGGGTACCAGCCCGCGGTCGGCCAGCCGGGCCAGCTGGGTTTTCAGGATCTGGCGGGGTGACGCCACGACGGGTGACTTGTCGAGCCACCGCAGGTCCGCGGTGACGAGGGCGGCCCCGGGCAGCCAGGGCGCGCGTCGCAGTGTGGCGAGGTCGGGGATCATGGCCATGTCGCCGTAGCCGCGTCGCCAGCTCGACATCTCATAGCCGTCCACCGTGTTCATCTCCACGTCGACGGCCAGCAGATAGTTGCAGCACTCCGCGCCGTGGCCGGCCACGTCTTCCAGGAAGAGCCGCGCGGAAACCCGCTTGCCCACCAGCCGCCCCTGCATATCGGTGAATGCGACGACGACGGTGTCGATGTCGCCGCCGCGAACCAGGGAGGTGAGGTCCTCAAGCGAGAGATTTCCGGAGCGGGGTGTCATCAACTTCTCCTCATCGAGCCGGTCAAAGGGTGAACATTCGACCATTAGACCACAGATCGAGCGCTGTGTGACGGCCAATTTTTGTTTCGCTCGACTCAGGAATCGGGCATGTAAAGGTATGTACAAGCCACCATTGGAGCCCTATAGTCATGCCAACGTAAACTCCCGGAGTTGCCGCTCGATCGCTGAGTTGCGCAACCAGAACGCAAAGGAATCCAGGATGTCCAAAGACACCTTGAACGTCTCGGGCGTGACCTACACGACGGCAGAGGCAGGGTACTTCGAGAAACGCAAGCTCCGCCGCAGCGCCGGGATCTGGGGGCTGTGGGGACTCGCCGTCGCCGCGGTCATTTCCGGTGATTTCTCGGGCTGGAACTTCGGCATCGATTTCGCTGGATTCGGCGGAATGCTGATCGCCTTCGCCCTCTTGATCGTCATGTACTACGGCATGATCTTCGCGATCGGGGAGATGGCGTCGGCCATGCCGCACACGGGCGGCGCCTATTCCTTCGCCCGGGCGGCGCTCGGGCCCTGGGGCGGTTTCGTCACCGGCCTGGCCGAGACCATTGAGTATGTCGCGACCACCGCCGTGATCGTGTACTTCTCGGCGTCCTACGCCGACGGCATCACGAGTGAGCTGCTCGGAGTCTCACTGCCCGCCTGGGCGTGGTGGGCCATCCTCTACGCCGTATTCATCGGCCTGAACTCGGCCGGCGCCGCGATCTCGTTCAAATTCGCGATCGTGGTCTCGATCATCTCCATCGGCATCCTGCTGGTGTTCTCGGCAATGGCGGCCTTCTCCGGGCTCTTCAGTGTGGACAACCTCTTCGATATCGCCCCGGAGGCCGGCCAGTCCGAGTTCCTGCCCTTCGGCGTGGTGCCGATCCTGTTCGCCCTGCCCTACGCCATGTGGTTCTTCCTCGGAATTGAGGAGCTGCCGCTGGCCGCGGAGGAATCCCACGACCCGGTGCGGGACATCCCGCGAGCCGGTCTGATCGCCCGCACGACCCTGATCGTGACCGGGCTCCTGGTGCTGGTGCTCAACACCGGGATAGTCGGGGCCTCGAACATCGCCACCGCCGGGGAGCCACTGCTCGACGGCTTTCGGGCGATGGTCGGCGACGAGGCGGCCGCTGTGCTGGCCCTGTTCGCCCTGGTCGGACTGCTGGCCTCCCTGCAGGGCATCATGTTCGCGTACGGGCGCAACATGTACTCACTGTCGCGGGCCGGCTATTATCCGAAATTCCTCTCCCTGACCGGCCGCCGCCAGACTCCGGCGGTGGCGCTGCTCGTGGGGGCCCTGATCGGCTTCGTGGCCCTGATCCTCGTCGACTCGCTCGGCGGCGCCGGCGGCGTGGCCGGGGCGATCGTGCTCAACATCGCCGTTTGGGGAGCCGTGATCGCCTACATCCTGCAGATGATCTCGTTCGTCGTGTTGCGCCGAAAGTACCCGAATGCGAACCGGCCCTACCGCAGCCCGTGGGGCGTACCCGGGGCGGTGATCGCGGGCATCCTCTCGCTGGCGATCTTCTTCGGGTTCTTCATCAACGAGCCGGCCCGCCCGGCCATCGCGGCCATCGCCGTGGTCTACGTGGTCATGCTGCTGATCTTCGCGCTCTACGGGCGCAAGCGCCTCGTGCTCTCCCCGGAGGAAGAATACGCGGTGTCCGGCGGCCTGCACGGCGACCCGCAGAAGGAAGGCTACGGCGGCGCCGTGGAGGAGCAACTGCTCGCGCTCGACGGCCGGGACGACCAGCGCGCGCCGTAGCCGAACGAGTTTCGATCGATTGGTTGGGTCGCCCTCCGCGGGTCAGAGCTGACGCACCCGCGTGGACGCTGTTCAGCACAGGCGGAGCGACCTGCCGGTGTTGAACCAATTCGACGGAGATTCTCGGGGAAAACGGCCATTTCGACGTGGTGAGGTCCGTTTTCGGCAAAATCTCCGTCGAATTCGTTCGGGCTGCGGGGCGGGAGCGCTACCGTGACGCCATGTGCGTCTGGGAGTGGCGTTCCCGCGGCCGGCCGGGTTCCGCGCCGGCCGCTCGGCCGGCAGGGAACCCGGCCGATGTGATGGTGCTGCGCGACCACACCCTCCCCGGCCGGGACTGGACGGTGCTGCCCGCAGGCAGCCGCGCCTTCTGGTTCCCGGCGCCGAGCGGGAACCTCGCCGCCTTCGAGCTGGGCGACCCCGGCCGCTCCGAGAATCGTGCTGCTGCCCGGCGCGACCGGCTCCAAGGAAGACTTCGTGCTGTTGGCCCCGCTGCTGGCCGACGCCGGCTACTTCGTGCAGAGCCACGACCTGGCCGGGCACTACCAGGCGTGCGCGGCCGGGCCCGGCGGCACCGAGCCCTGGGACTACGCCCCGTTCGTGGCCGACCTGATCGTGTTCCCCGACGCAGGGCCCACCCCGGTGCACGTGCTCGGCTACTCGATCGCCGGGATCGTCGCGGAGCTGGCCCTCGCCGCGCTTTACCGGGCGGCTGGCTGATCAGGCGGGCCGATTCGGCAGGCTGATCCGGCTGGTAGCAGGCTGAACCGGAGGTTGGCCGGCCGGCTGAACCGGAGGCCGGCGGGCTGATCCGATGCCCCCGCGAAACAGGTCAGTGCCCGATCGTGGGACGCCCGGCCCGGTGGCGCCGCACCGCGTACCGGGCGGCATGCCGGCGCCACGGGTTATTCTCCGGCCAGCCCTGCAGCAGGGTGCGCCCGCCCCACCGCGCCCGGCGGGCGATGGCGCTCCAGGAATCGAAGGGCCGGCCGGAGATGGCTACCCGCAGGGTCGGGTCGTAGCGCACGCGCACCGCGGGGCTCAGTTTCCTACTGAGGTCGAGGTCGTCGTGGATGTCGTCGCGGTCGCGGTGCACCCAGAGGCGGGCCTCCAGCCAGACCGCCCGGCGCATGGCGAAATTCGAGCCGAAGACCGGGCGGTGCCCCAGCCAGAACGGCATCCAGAAGAAATATCCGCCGATGTAGAAGGTCCCGCCCAACCAGGCCACGAGGGTGCCGCAGCCGTAGAAATCGCCGGGGCCGGTGACCATGTCGCTCCCGGGGGAATCCGCCAGCGCGGACTCGATCCGCGCCAGCCAGTCGGCTGGCGGCACGGAGTCGGCGTCGAGACGGGCGATCACGTCACCGGATGCAGCATCCTAGCCGGCTGCCGCCGCCGGCCAGATGCCCCGCTGGGTCGCCCGCACGACCCGCGCACCCCCGAAGAGAGCGATCTCTGCCGAAGCATCCGTGCTCGCGTTGTCGACAACGATCACCTCGTCGGGCACCCGCTGCTGCCGGGCCAAAGCCGCGAGGCAGGTTCGGAGAAGGGCGGCGTCGTTGTAGCAGGGGATCACGACCGAGATCGTCATCGTCGCTGCCTCCTTTCCCGCCCGCAGCGAGCTGTCGCATTGATCCTCCATCTGGCGGTCACGGTCAGATCGCGCGGCAATGCGTGGTGAGGAACCCGATCTTGTCGATGGTGATCGTGACCGTCGAGCCGTCGCGCAGGAACACCGGAGGTTTGCGGCTGTAGCCGGCGCCGCCCGGGCTGCCGGTGGAGATGAGCGTGCCCGGCAGCAGGGTCGAGGTTTTGGAGAGGTAGGAGATGATCTCGGCGACCGAGCGCACCATGTCGCCGCTCGAGGCGTCCTGCAGGATGCGGCCGTCGACGTGGGTGGTCAGCCACAGGTCCTGCGGGTCGGCGATCTGGTCTGCCGTGATGACGACCGGCCCGGTGGGCGTGAAACCGTCGAAGGACTTGCAGCGCGACCACTGCGCCTCGGAGAATTGCAGGTCGCGCGCCGTGATGTCGTTGACGACCGTGTAGCCGAAGACATGGTCGAGAGCGTCCGCCACCGACACGTGGTGTGCGGCCGTGCCGATGATCACGCCGAGCTCGGCCTCGTAGTCGACCTGGCTGGTCAGATCGGTCGGCCAGGTGATCGTGGACTCGTGCCCGGTGAGCGAGTTGGGCCAGAGCGAGAACACGGTCGCGGCCGTTTCGACGCGCAGTTCGAGCTCGGAGGAGTGGGCGGCGTAGTTGGCGCCGATCGCGATGATCTGAGGCGGACGCAGCACGGCCGACGAGTAGCGCAGCTCGCCCAGCGGGGTGAGCGTTGCTCCCTGCGCGGCGGCGTTCTGGCTCAGGGCGCGCACCCGGTCGTACTCGTCAGAGTCCTTCTCGATCAGGTCCTGCAGATCGCGGGGGGCGTCGTCCATGATCTCGTCGAGGAACAGCGCTGCGTCGTCGAAGACGGCGGCGAGCCGCGGAGTGGATTGACCTTCAACTCTCAGGTGGGCGAATTTCACCTGTTCAGGCTATCTGGCCCGGGAGGGGTCGCGGTGCGCGGGGTAGCCGCGGCGCCTGCCGCGCGCCACAGGTGCATGCCGGCGTAGCTGCGCCACGGCGCCCAGGCGGCACCGTGGCGGGCGAGTTGCCGGGCCTCCGCGGGCAGGCCGAGCCGCCCGGCGCCCTGCAACAGGGCCAGGTCGCTGGTCAGCAGGATGTCCGGGCTGCCCAGCACGCGCAGGGCCACGTATCCGGCCGTCCACGGTCCGATCCCGGCCAGGGCGGTCAGACGGGACTCAAGATCCTCCCGGGTCTGCCCGTAGGAGAGCACCAGATCGCCGGAGCAGAGCGCCTCCGCCACGCCGATGATCGCGTCGATGCGCGCGGCCGGGCCGCGCAGCACGCCGCGGCCCTCGGTTGCGATCCGCTGGGCGGTGGGAAACAGCCGGGTCAGGGGAGCGGCGGTGGAGTCGTGGATGAAGAGGCTTTGGCTGGTGCCGGTGGTGACGCTGGTGCCGCTGGTGCCAGTGGTGGCGCTGCTGTCGCTGTCCCCTGCACCCGGGTACACGTCGTCGCCGAGCGCAGCGGCCAGCCGGGTGAGTGCCGTTCGGGCGGAGGCCACCGAGACCTGCTGGCCGATGAGCGCGCGGAACAGGGTCTCCTCGGGGTCCACGCTGCCCGGCACGCGCATGCCGGGGGTGGCCGCGATTCCGGCCGCGAGTTGCGGGTCCCTCCCGAGCGCCAGGTCGATCGCCCGGGAGTCCGCGTCCAGGTCGAGCAGGCGCCGCACCCGGCTGACGAGCGGCGCGAGGTCGGCGAGGCTGGCCAGTCGGGCGCGGCAGGCGACGGCTGGCGCGGCCGCCGTTCCCGACAGGGTCAGTTCCATCGTCGCGGGTCCGTGTGGCAGGCGCAGCGTGCGCGCGTAACGGGCATCCGTCGCCTGTTCCACCCCCGCGAGGCCTCGCGCGGCGAGGAACCGCAGCACCCCCACCCCGTCGAACGGCGCGCGCGCCGGCAGCAGCAGGTCGATGCCCGTCCCGTCACCGACCCCGAAGCCGGCCTCACCGACCCCGCCGACGCCGAGGGGCTGGGCGCGGGGCTGGGCGCGGGCGGGACGGGCGCGGCGCAGCTCGGTGGGGGTGCGCTCGTAGACGACGGCCATGGTGTCGTTGAACTGGCGCACGCTGCCGAAACCGGCGGCGAATGCGACCTCGGTGATCGGGACATCCGTGCTCGCCAGCAGCACGCGGGCGGTCTGCGCGCGGTGCGCCCGGGCGAGCGCGAGCGGGCCGGCGCCCAGCTCGGTCACGAGCACGCGGGTCAGGTGCCGTTCGCTGTAGCCGAGGCGGCGGGCGAGGCCGGGCACGCCCTCCCGCTCAACCGTGCCGTCGCTGATCAGGCGCATGGCGCGGGCGGCGAGGTCGTCACGGATGTCCCAGTCCGGCGACCCGGGGACGGCATCAGGAAGGCAGCGTTTGCACGCCCGCAGGCCGGCCTCGTGCGCGGCCGCGCTGGTGAGATAGAACGACACATTGGCCGGCTTCGGTGTGGCCGCCGGGCAGCTGGGGCGGCAGTAGATTCCGGTGGAGTGCACGCCCGTGATGAACTGACCGTCGAAGCGGGAGTCTCGGGAGGACATGGCCCGGTAGCGCTCGAAGAAGACCGGATCGAGCCCGGCAGGAGGGATGGTCACCCGGCCAGCCTGCCACCGCGAGCCCGGGCGCACCAGCGGGAATCGGCCATCGCCGGTGCCGGCCGCAGCGGCCGCGGGCCATGCCGGCCTGTGTCCGGGCCTGCCCTCCGGCACCCGGCCCGGTACTCTGGGCGCATGACCGCATTGGAGCGTCTGCAGGCCGAACTCGGCACCCACGTCAGCGTCGATCCGCGCCGGCTCGCGGCCGTTCGGGGCGACAAATCGGGCTGGGTTGCCCCGGGGATGCCGCTGGCGGTCGTCTACGCCGCATCCGTCGACCAGGTGCAGGCCACGCTGCGCATCGCGACCGAGTTTCGCGTGCCGGTGATCACCCGCGGAGCCGGAACGGGCCTGGCCGGGGGAGCGTGCGGCACGGACGGCGCCATCGTGCTGAGCGTCGAGCGGATGAACCGTATCCTCGAGATCCGCCCGGAGGATGAACTGGCCGTGGTCGAGCCGGGCGTGCTCAACGGCGACCTCAACACGGCCCTCTCCGCGCACGGGCTGTGGTTCGCGCCGGACCCGGCAAGCCGGGCGATCTCCTCGGTCGGCGGCAACATCGCCACCAACGCGGGTGGGCTGCTCTGCGCGAAGTACGGCGTCACCCGGGAGGCGGTGCTGGCGTTGACGGTGGTGCTCGCCGACGGGAGCCTGCTGGAGACCGGGCACCGCACCGTCAAGGGCGTCACCGGCTACGATTTGACCGCCCTGCTCACCGGCTCGGAGGGCACCCTCGGCGTGATCGTCGAGGCCACCGTGCGGGCGCGCGCCATCACCCTGGGTGAGACCGTCACGATCGGCGCGACGTTCCCCGACGTGGCCCAGGCGGCCGCGGCATCCGGTCTCGTCACGGCGGCCCGGCTGCGCCCGGCCGTGATGGAACTCATCGACCCGGTGGCCCTGGCCCTGATCGCGGCGTACCTCGGGCCGAACCTGTTCGAGGGAGTTCCGACTAGGGGAGCGTTCCTGCTGGTGCAGACGGATGGGCCGGCGAGCCAGGCGGAGGCGGACCAGGCGGTGGCCGTGCTGCGGGCCGCGGGAGGGGAGGTGCGCGTCTCCACCGACGCCGAATCCGCCGATCGACTGCTGGCCGTGCGGCGGGCCGCGCATCCGGCGCTGGCCGCTCACGGCGAGGTCCTGATCGAGGATGTCTGCGTGCCCCGCTCCCGGCTGGCCGAGATGTTCGCGCGGATCGCTGAGATCAGCGCCCGCACGGGCCTGCCCATCCCCACGGTGGCCCACGCCGGAGACGGCAATCTGCACCCCAATTTCCTGATCCCGTTCGATCCGGCCCGGGGCGGCGCGGAGCCGGTCGTGCCGGAGGCGGTCTGGCTGGCGGCCGACGAGCTCTTCCGTGCCGCGCTCGAACTCGGCGGCACGCTCACCGGCGAGCACGGGGTCGGCGTGCTCAAGCGGCGCTGGCTGGCCGAGGAGCTTGGCGACACGGGCTTCGCCCTGCAGCGCCGGATCAAGGCGGCGTTCGACCCGTTGGGCATCCTCAACCCGGGCACCATGTTCGAGGCGTGAGCGCGCGGCTAGTCTGTTGGGCATGACCCACGAGCCGACCCCGGAGCACTCCGCCGCCGCCCCACACTCTCATCCGGCCGGAACCCAGCCCGCGGCCCAGCCTGCCTCGGTGCAGCCCGCGGCCCAGCCGGTGCAGCCCGTCTGGACCGCCCCCGTTCGTCGCACCCGGGCGGGCATCGTCACGCTCACGGTCACCGGCCTCGTCATCGGGGGCGCCGCGCTGCTGCTGGTGTTCGTCTACCTGGCCACCTTCCTCGGTGCCGGCACGCTGCTGGTCGGCCTCATCCTGGCACTCATCCCACTGATCGGGATTTTGCTCGCCGTGGGCTGGATCGATCGGTGGGAGCCCGAACCCCGCCCGGCCCTCTGGTTCGCGTTTCTCTGGGGCGCCGGCGTCTCCATCGTGACCGCGCTGCTCTTCGACCTGGGCGTGCAGCTGGCCCGGGCCGGCGCCGGGGCCACCGAAACGGATGACGGTTTCGCCGCCGCCGTCCTCCAGGCGCCCCTCGCCGAGGAGGCCGCCAAGGGCGCCGGGGTGCTGCTGCTCTTCTGGGTGCTGCGTCGGAGATTCGACGGCCCGGTCGATGGCGTGGTCTATGCCGCGACGGTCGCGGCCGGATTCGCCTTCACCGAGAACATCCAATACTTCGGTGTGGCGATGATGGAGGGTGGCTCCGAGAACCTGGGCTTCACGTTCCTGGTGCGGGGGGTGTTGTCGCCCTTCGCCCATGTCATGTTCACTGCCTGCATCGGCATTGCGTGCGGGCTGGCGGTCCGGTTCCGGCCGTTCCCGGCCTTCGCCACGATTCTGCTCGGATTTGTCTCGGCGATCTTCCTGCACTCCGTCTGGAACGGGGCGTTCTACCTGGTCGAGAGTGGCTCGCTGGTGGCGTACTACCTCGCCGTGCAGGTGCCTCTGTTCCTCGGCGCGATCATGGTTGTCGTGTTGCTGCGGCGCCAGGAAGAACGCGTCACCGTGCTCCGGCTGAGCGAGTATGCCGCGGCCGGCTGGTTCAGCCCGGCCGAGGTGGGTATGCTCGCCACCCGCGATGGCCGTCGGCAGGCTCGATCCTGGGCCGCGCGGCAGCCCCAAACCCGGAAGCGGGCCATGCACCACTTCATCCACAACTCCACCCGCCTGGCTTTCGCCCGACAGCGCATGGTGAACGGTACGGCCGCGAACGTCGACCGGGCCGACGAATCGGAGCTGCTGGGGCTGATCCAGCGCGACCGTGCCGGCGTGATCAACTGACTCTGATGCCCTGACGAACAAGGACTCGCCGCCCCGGTGGTGTGGCAGTGCCGACAACTTTCCCGGAGCGGCGAGTTCTGTTCCCATGGTGCGCCCGACGGCCGCGTTCGCGCAAGGGGGAATTTTTGGTGTGCGGGCGAGCGCGCAATCCGATTGGATAGAGGAATGACTGATCAAAACACCAAGCCCGAACTCGACGCTCCGGAGGGCCCCGCGCCTACCGAACTGACCATCACCGACATCGTGGTCGGCGAGGGAGCCGAAGCAACCCCCGGCGCCACCGTCAACGTGCACTACCTCGGCGTCGCCTATGACACCGGAGATGAATTCGACTCCTCCTGGAGCCGCGGGCAGTCGATCAACTTCCCGCTTGCTCAGCTCATCGCGGGCTGGCAGCAGGGCATCCCCGGCATGAAGGTCGGCGGACGCCGCAAGCTGGTCGTCCCTCCGCACCTGGCCTACGGACCGGCCGGCGGAGGACACCAGCTCTCCGGCCAGACCCTGATCTTCGTGATCGACCTGCTCGGAACCCGCTAGAAACCCGCAGTGCCGGAAGCACGTGCGAGTCGCTACGCGAGTCGCGCATTGCTACGAGTCGTGTTCGATTCGCACGTGCTTGATCCGGGAGGCGTGGCCGCGCACGATGGTCACCGCGCTCTTGGACACGCCGAAGTGCTTGGCCAGCAGCTTCACCAGCGCATCGTTGGCGGCACCCTCAACGGCCCGCTGCTGCAAGAACACGGTGAGCGCAGCAACCGTCGGAGCATGGGACGCGTCGTCGCCCGGCTCCCGGCCCGGCTCTCGGCCCGGCTCTCCCCCGGAGACCAGCGGTCCCTTCCGACTACCGGGCTTCACATGCACCGTCAGGTTCACCGTTCGCGTCACGCCGGTCCTCCGGGAATATAGTTTTCTTCACAACGCTAGTGGGCGGAGTCGTCTTCATGATCTCAATCGATAGTGCGCGGGCCCTGGCCGAAGCCGGTCTGCAGTGGCGTCCCGTCTCCGGTGACGCCTTCCGCATCGAGCGCTCCGGCTTCGAAAGCGACGTGTTCACGGTCAGTGACATGACGATCGAGCCGCACGAGTTCGACACGGGAACGATCCTCGGCTTCAACGGCACCACCGAGTGGGCCCTTGATTCACTGGCCCTCGAGGATGCCCTGTGGATGCCGCGTGAGGACCAGCTGCGCGACCTGTTGCGGAGCACCTTCCGTTCGCTCACCCGTCAGGGCGAGGACAGCTACCGGGTGACGGTGGCGCTGAACGGGGCGCCGGAATTCTTCGACGCCGCCGACCCCGCGGATGCCTACGGCAACGCGCTCCTGCGTCTGATCAGCCTGTCCGCCGACTCCCTCGCCTGACACCCACCCTCTCGCCGGCTCCGCCGGTGGTCGAGCCTGTCGAGACCCGGTGCGTCGACCTCCAGAGGTTCGCCCGGGGCATCCGTTGCGGTCGAAGTCGCCAGCCTCGGAGATTTTCGCGACACGACGGGCACCCCAGGCCATCACAACGGCGTTTCCCGAAAATCTCCGAGTTCACGAGACACGGATGCGTGCTGCACGCCCATTGACGGATGCCCGCTGCGGGCCCGGCGACGGCTGCTTCTACTCCTCCACAATAAGGGTTTGATCAGGTTATCCACGGGGCGCTGACGGGTGCCGATCTGGAGCATGGAATGTCAGTGGTCAGCCGTAACGTGTGTCTCATGAAGCCCTCCTACAGTGAGCGGCGAGAACGCCTGGGTCGTCACTTCGACGCCATCCGGGAGACCCAGGCGGACGCCGCCCGGGTTGACGCCCGCCTGGCCGAACAGGTCGATCAGGCCCGCCGGTTCGCCGAAGCCCTGGCCCGAAACGCGGCCCGGGCAGCCAAGGACAAGGCCAGGGAGGGACCCCCGGCAGTGGCCGGGGTCGCGACCGGGATGCCCCGCACCCGGTGGCACGCTGCACAGGTCGTCGAACGCGAGTTCGTGACCGAACTGTCCTGCACCCTGCGGCTGCCGGTGCGCTCGACCGAAACCCTGATCGCCGAGAGCCGCACCCTGATAAATGAACTGCCCGGCACCCGGGCCGCCCTGCAGGACGGGTCGATCACCTACCGGCATGCGCAGGCGATCATGAACCAGGCCTGGTCGCTCCACGCCGAGGCCCTGGCCGGGTTCGAGGAGACCCTGCTGAAGTCGGCCCCGCACCTGACGGTGGCCAACCTGAAGAACGAGGCCCGGATCATGCGGGAACGGCTGCACCCGGGGTCGATCACGGCCCGGCACCAGAAGTCGGTGGCGGACCGGACGGTGATCTTCGAGCCCGAGGCCGACGGGATGGCATCCCGCTCCTGGTACGACTCGGCGGAGAAAGTGAAGGCCGGCTACGACCGCCTCACCGTGATGGGGATGAGCCTGCAGGGCCCGAACGACACCCATACGCTGACCCAGCTTCGGGCGGACGTGTTCGAAGACCTCATCCTCGACGGGGTGACCGCATCGGGGGTCGGCCAGGGCATCCGCGGCTCGGTGCACGTCACCGTCCCGGTGATGACACTCCTCGGCCACCCCGAGCAACCCAGCCACTTCGAAGGGTCCGGGCCGATCGACCCCGATACCGCACGCAAGATTGCGGCCGGGACGCCCGGCTTCATCCGAATCCTGACCCATCCGGAGACCGGGGTGGTGCTCTCGATCGGGCGCACGTTCATCAGTCGGGGACCGACGTCAGGCCAGCCAGGTCGCCGTCATCCGCTGCACGACTCCGCCGTCGAGGTCGGCGAGCTTGGCCGCCACGAACTGGCGCGCCGCCTCCGATGTCTGCACCCGAAACGGTGGGCGGTCGCCGTCGAGCAGGGCGGCGACGATCTCGCCGGCGCTCCGGGCCGACTGGGCCGAGCCGAAGGATGACGCCGCGCGGGCCAGGTACGCCTCCAGTGCCGCGGCGTACGGGTCGTTGGCCAAGCCGGATTGGTTGAGGTCCCGGCCGACGTTGGCGACGAACGAGGATGTCACGGCGCCGGGTTCGACTACCGTCACCGACACACCGGCCGTGGCGGCCACCGGGGCCAGGCTCTCCATGAATCCCTCCACCGCGAACTTCGCCGCACAATACGCCTCGTTGAAGGGCTGGCCGATGGCTCCACCCACGCTCGAGACGGTGATCAGCCGGCCCGTGCTGCCCCGGAGAAGGGGGAGCGCGGCCCGTGTGAGGGCAACCACCCCGAAGAAGTTCACCTCCATCACGGCGCGAACGTCATCGACTGTTGAGTTCTCGATGGTGCCGAGCCTCCCCGACCCGGCGTTGTTGATGAGCGCGTCGAGCCGGCCGTGCCGGTCGATGGTCCCGGCCACGGCATCCGTGGCCGCGTGCGGTTCGGTCACGTCCAGGCGACGGATGTCGAGACTCACCTCCGCGTCGGTGGCCGCGTCCCGCAGAGCGCGGGCGCCTTCGAGGTTGCGCATGGTGGCTACCACCGTGTGGCCGGCGCGAGCCGCGGCGATGGCGGCGTGGAGTCCGATACCGGAGGAGGTCCCCGTGATCAGAACGACGCTGGAGTCCGGTGCGTGAGTCACGCTTCTAGTACCGGTCGGGTTCCGGGCCGAGCTGGAACCGGCGGCCTGTGATCCTGGTCGGCGTTATCTCGACGTAGATGTACTTCAGGGTCGGGATGAGCGGGCGCAGCGGCAATTGATCCGCGGCCTCGATCTCGGCCTGCTTGTCGAGAACTCGGGCCTCGCCTCGCGCCACGACGCTCCACGCCTCGCTGCGACCGATGCCGTCGATCTCGAAGGCGACCCGGTTGTTCACCGTGAGCTCGAGGAGCTTCGTACCCTCGGCCGTGCGGAAAACGAGCCGCCGGTCTGCGGAGACGAAGTTCACCGGGTAAATGTCCGGCTCACCGGAAATGCTCATCGCGAGTCTTCCGAAACTGGACGAGATCAGAAGATCCCAGCAGTCGTCCTCGCTGAGGTTCTGAACCGGATACAGGTCGTTGGTTTCCATGACTCATAGTCCCACGCGGTCCGGTTCGGCGCGAGCAGGTGCCGGCAACGAAAAACGCGCCCACCGTTCCCCGAGGGGCGGTAGGCGCGTTTCGGTCTGACAGCGAGTCGGATCAGTCCCGACGGAGGCGTACGACGGTGCGTCGAAGCGCGAGGAGCGCGCCGAGTCCCAGCAGCAGGGCGCCTGCAGCCGCGGAGATCAGCAGGGAGGCCGAGTCGACGCCGGTCGCGGCCAGCTCGGGAGCGGCCGTGATCGTGTCGGCGGCGACCGGGAGGGCCGTCTCGGTCGGGGTCGGTGTCTGCGTCGGCGTGACCTCGGCTGCATGCACGATCGTGTTGAGCTCGGTCGCGCACTCCACGGTCGAGCCACCGCCGTTGCTGGAGTAGTTGCACTGGTTGACAGTGATGGGCACGTCGGTCGTCACCGTCGCCGAGGGATTCACCCGGCAGAGCACATCGGCGCCGCCGCCGTTCCCGGCGTTGTTGCACTGGGTGACGGTCGCGTCGGTGGTGTTCTCAAGCGGCACGCAGTCGAGTGCCGTGCTGGCTCCGGAGCCGACGCACTGGTTGACCGTGGCGGGGGATGCCGTGGTCGCACCGGTGATGTGGTTGTTCACGGTCACCGTGCAGATGGTGTTACCGCCGCCGACGTTGATCGAGCCGTTGCACTGGGTGATCGTGTGGATCAGCTTCGAAGAGTTCACGACCGTCGCTGCGGGGGGCTGCACCTCGGTGTTCGCCGCGTGGATGCTGACGACGGTGCTGGTGGTCGAACTGGTCGCGCCGGTGGCAAGATTGAGATAATTGTCGACCGTGACGCTGCATTCGACGGCGCCGGTGCCGCCGCCGACTCCGGCGACATCGTTACACTGTTCGACGGTGCCGTCGACCGGAGCAGCCGAAGCGGAAACCGCCGGCGAAGCGGTCAGGACGAAGGCCGCGAGGAAAAGGCCGAGGGCCAGAACAAGCGAACGGTTCAGTGCAGAAGCACTGAAGAAAGAACGTGAAGTTTTAACAGCCAGCAGATTTGCGATGGAGGCCCCCTTAGTTGGTCTACTCTAACAGGGGATTCTCAGGCCAGGACAACGGAGAACGGGTCAGTGCCCTTCGTTCACGCCTCTGACCCGGTCAATAAGATCTTTCCACGGCCCAGAGACCTGCTGCTCGCTGAGCACGACCTCGTGGGGTGCGCAACGGATGCGGTAGACGTAGCGGTCCGGCTGCGGAGCCGTCGCGGATACCTCGTCCCAGGGCAGCCCACGAAGAAGTTCCGCCCAGGCGGACCGGTCGGGTTGTTCCTCCACCTGGACCTCCCAGGTGGTTCGGATGCCGGCGAAGCCACCGCTGCGCGAAACGACGACCTTCATGAGGCCGATATTACTCCGGCCGTGGGGCAGGAACGACGGTGGCGCGACCGACGCCGGTCCCTGGGCCAGTGCCGGACCGGGGCCGGGATCCGGTGCCGAGCCCGCCGCCGAGGCCGACGGCGGTCCAGCCGGCGATCACGGCCTCGTGTTCTCGGGAACCGGCGCCGTGGCGCGTGACCGCCGCCCGCGAGGTCGCCCGCGCGAACCCGGCGAAGTCCACGGTGCGGCCCAGCGTGCCGGAGGTGAGGGTGTCGAACCAGATCTGGCCGGCCGTCTCCCAGGCGTTTCCGCCGAGAGCTGTGGCCACGAGGTAGAACGCCCGGTTCGGAATGCCCGAGTTCAAGTGCACCCCGCCATTGTCGTCTTCGGTTTCGATGTAGCCGGTCATGTCCGCGGGCTGGGGGTCCTTGCCGAGAGCATCGTCGTTGTAGGCGGTGCCGGGAGCCTTCAGCGAGCGCAGCGCGACCCCCTGCACCTGGTCGGTGAAGAGACCTTCGCCGATCAACCAGCCGGCCTCGGCGGCTGACTGGCCCAGGGAGCGCTGCTCCACCAGCGAGCCGAACACGTCCGACAGGGACTCGTTTATCGCACCTGATTGTCCCTCATAGGCGAGGTTGGCCGTGAATTGGGTCACCCCGTGCGTGAGCTCATGCCCGATCACCGTCAGCGACGCGGTGAAACGGTTGAAGACCAGGCCGTCGCCATCGCCGAACACCATGCGCTCGCCGTCCCAGAACGCATTGTCGTAGTTGCGGCCGTAGTGCACGGTCGCCTCCAGCGACACACCGCGGTCATCGATCGAGTCGCGCTCGAACACGTTCCAGAACAGGGAATGCGTGTCTCCGAGCCCCGCCCAGGCCTCATTGACCGCGAGATCGGCCCCGGCGGGCTGGCCCTCGCGGCGGACCAGCCGGCCCGGCAGTCGTTCCAGGCCGCCGGCATCCGACACGGCCCGGTCCACGTGCCCGCGCACCCGGGCGGCCGCTCCGCCGCGCACACCGGAGTGGACCGACGACGACGGCGTCGGATGCGCCGCCGCGCGCAGTTCCCGGATCGGCACGTCCCGCATCAGAGACCGTCTGGCTGCCTCGGCCGCGGCCGCGAGCCGGGGATCGTCGACCCGCGCCAGCCGCACCAGCAGATACGGCGGCACGATAGTGCACCGGGAGAAGCCGTGCGATGAGCCTGTCATGGGTCGAGTGTGGCACTCGGCGGTGACACGCACCACAGAAATTCCTGATTAGCCCGTGTGCCGCGACCCTGAGACCCGAGAGAAGGCCCGCGGCGGCATCCGGAACGTGGGCCGGGTGCCGCCACGGGGGTCTGGTGTCATCAGCGGCCGACTCGCTGCCTGAGAAATCAGGAACGCCGCTCGAGTCCCATTAATAGCACCGTGCGCGCCGGGCGAGAAGGTGCCGGTGGGAGGCCTTCCGTAGACTCTCAGCATGCGCTTCGGAATCGTCATTCTCCCGCAGGAATCGTGGCCGGAGGCCCGCCGTCGCTGGCAGGGCGCTGAGCAGCTCGGCTTCGACCACGCCTGGACCTACGACCACCTGTCCTGGCGGTCGTTGGCCGACCAGCCCTGGCATGCGACCGTCCCGACGCTGACTGCCGCGGCGGTCGTCACCTCGCGGATCCGGCTGGGTACCTTCGTCTCATCACCGAACTTCCGGCATCCGGTGACCTTCGCCAAGGAGATCGCCACCCTCGACGACATTGCCGGCGGGCGATTCCTGCTCGGGGTGGGCTCAGGCGGTACCGGGTTCGACGCCACCGTGCTCGGGCAGCCCGAGTACACCCCGAAGCAGCGGTCCGAGCGCTTCGCCGCGTTCGTCACGGCCCTCGACCGGCTGCTGCGCCACGAGGAACCGGGCAGCGGCGGCATCAGCTTCGAGGGGGAGTGGGCGAGGGCGGTCGGCGCGCGAATGGTCGGTGTGCCGGCCCAGGAGCCGCGGGTTCCGTTCGTCATCGCCGCGAACGGGCCCAAAGGGCTGCGCCTCGTCACGACGTTCGGTTCCGGCTGGGTGACGACGGGAGCGGACGGCGTCGTGGGCGAGGACTGGTGGGCGGCGGTAGCCGGCCTCATGCACCGGCTGGAGGACACGGCAGTCGTCGCGGGCAGGGACCCGGCCACCATCGACCGTTACCTGTCTCTCGACAGCGGCGGCTGCTTCTCCCTGCAGAGCATCGGAGCGTTCGAGGATGCCGTAGGTCGGGCCGGCGAACTCGGCTTCACCGACGTGATCAGCCACTGGCCGCGAGCGGCCGGCATCTACGCCGGAACGGAGGCCGTTCTGCACCGGGCTGCGGCCGTGATCAGCCGGCAGCGCGCCCGGGCCGGAAAATAGTTTGAGAAGAACCGACCCCGCAGAGCCGGCGCAGAAAAGCTAACATAAACGATTCCCAAAGCAGTCCTAGCTGCCCTCGTGCGCGGTGCAGGGAAGCACTGAGCCTCGCACGGATTGGCTGCTTGACCTGCCGTGCGGGGGTGCGATTCTGCCATCTTGGCTATGCGAGCACCGGCAACGCCTCTACGATATTGGGGCACGGTTAATGAACTCGTTTAGAGCATCCAACTCACTAGTTGGTTCATGGCTGGCCTTCCTCACGTTCTGCCTCAAATTCAGCTCGTATTTGCTCTTTCCAGCCGGCCGCGACTGACAAGTACTCAACACTCGCAATTGTCGCCCGATGTTGTTTGTATAAGTCTTCCGCAAGCACGGCTTCATCCACTGTGGGTTAACAACAACGGGAACGTGACCTTCGATGCTCCGCGTGGGAGGTACACGCCATTCGGGCTCAGCGCTAACCGTACGCCGATCATTGCTCCGTTCTTTGCGGATGTGGACACGAGGGGAACAGGAACAGACCCTGTCGCCTACGGATATAGGGAGACCACGTTCGAGGGGCATGCCGCATTCTGCGTCAGCTGGGTCAACGTTGGGTACTTCTCTGGGAAGGCAGACAAGACAAATTCATTTCAACTGCTATTGGTCTCGCGCCCTGATGCCGACCTCGGAGCATTTGACATTGTCTTCAACTACGGGCGTGTGCAGTGGGAAACCGGAGACGCCAGTAACGGAGTGGATGGACTCGGCGGGTCATCCGCGCGCGTTGGTTTCTCGAGCGGAACGGGGATCCCCGGTTCCTATTCCGAGCTGCCCGGATCAGGAACGAATGGATCATTCCTCGACACATCCCCCGTGGGACTGGTGCACACCAGTTTGGGCTCAGCGACGCTCGGCCGCTACACCTTTCCAGTCAGATCTGACGGCCAGATAGCGGACCGGTATGTCGCCATGGGCGATAGTTATCAGTCCGGTGAGGGGGCGTACAGCTACGAAAGTGGAGCGGACAATGGCACGAACAAGTGTCATCGCTCGGCAAACGCCTACCCAAACCTCCTGGTGGACCGGCAAGTGGTGCGACTTCAACTTGACTTCGTTGCTTGTTCAGGCGCCGTTATCCATGACCTGATCTACAGCTCCGAAGAGGATGGTGCCCCCTTGGAAGGCGAAGCCGCCCAAGTGGACAGTCTGGGCACTGACACCCGACTGGTGACGGTCAAAATCGGCGGCAACGACCTCGACTTTGGAGGCACGATCAAATCCTGTGTTGAAAGTGGGATCAAGAGTTGGATTCCCATCGTCAACTGGTTCAACTACAGCTGTATTGGTAACCAGGGCGATGAAGTGGAGGCAAACCTCGCGGATCTTGAAACCGGACAGGTTGGGGAAGACCTACTCGACCTCTATCGGCTCATCAGGGCAAAAGCACCTTATGCGCGAATCGAAGTGGTATCGTACCCCCGATTCTTCCCCGCCGAGGCCGCAGACAATCTCTTGGGGTGCGCGTAAATCGCACGCAAGGCAGACAAGAAGTGGATCAACGCAGGAATCGTCCGGGCCAACAGTGCGATCGAGAGAATCACCTCACTCGCTGGAGTTGGGTCGATTAACATGAGCGATGTCCTGGAAGGTCACGAACTATGCGACCCTGAACCCGCGATGAATGGCGTCGTGGACCCGTTCTCGCCCGAGTCGTATCATCCGAACGTGCTCGGTCAGAGCCTCATGGCCGATCGCATCGAGCAGGAACTGTCCACGATCATCGAGCCGACAGACCAGATCCGCCCCCAAGAAACAGTGCAGCGCGTGTTCAAGGTGCAGGGCAAGAGGTTCACTGTGAACGTGGCGTGGCGTGGCAGTGATGTTGAGACGACGCTCACCTCCCCGAGCGGGCAGGTCTTTAGCCGGTCCAGCCACAACGGTGCCATGCACGACAACGGGCTAACTTACGAGTACTACGACATCAACTCCCCAGAGCCTGGGCAGTGGACAGTCACTTCCTTCGGCAAGGACGTATCCCCAGCTGGAGAACCGGTAACTCTCTCCATGTACGACATGCCGGAGCTCAACCGCGTGCCCAATGCCGTAGTTACTACGACCGATTCTGGCCCATCCTTCACCTTTGACGGGACGACATCCGTCGATCCTGACGGAACGATTACGAACCACCTGTGGGACTTCGGCGACGGTATCTCCGCGGTCGGAGCAATCGTTGAACACACATATGCACAGCCTGGACAGTACCTGGTCGCGCTCGTGACAACCGATGATGACGGAGCAGAAGGTTTCGGCTCCGTAGCCTCAGTCATTGATACCACTCGGTCTCTACCCGCAGTCTCGGTGAAATCCCCGCTGACGCTCACGAATAGCTTCACAACTCCGGGACTCAATGGTGATGTTCGCGTCGTCGGTGACTTCAATTGCAATTCCACCGTGCGGATTTCGGGCGACGTGATTGCAACAGGTAACGCATACTTCACGAACGAGTGCCGTATCGACGGTGACGTAACTATCGGCGGTAATGCGCGATTCGATTCGACGCCGTCGGTGGGCGGCAATGTTGTCGTGACGGGCAAGGTGTCCTATCAGTCCACGGCGCGGATCCTTGGCAATCTCACTTCTGGCGGTCCGCTCACCGTCATTGATGGAAAATCGACGACGCAACTCGCGTCCTTGGGCTCGATAGGTGGCCAGATCACCTCGAACACCACAGTCCCACCCGTTGTCGTCGACGGCCACGCCTTTGTCTACAAGCCGACAGAGTGGATCGATCCCGTCAATACGACCTGGCGACAGTGGATGAACGCAGCTGCCACCTCCAACAACGCCCCAACTTGGTCCCGCGGGTTGAGCGCCAATCCTGGCTGCACACTCAGCCCGGGTGGCGACAGCGTCAACGGAAAGATCGTCACGTTGAGCACGCCCACCCTCGTCGATGCTCGCCGATCGGTGAACAACTGCTCGGCAGTCACAGTCCAGAACATGGAGATAGCCATGTCCACCGATCTGACCCTCATCGCCGACAAAATCGGGATCGTCAATGGGCTGAAAGTGACATCAGCCGATGGGAAAGCACACGTGCTTCGGCTGATTGCCACTGGTAACGCAACCTCGTGCACCTCAACCAATGGCATCTCCGCGTCCGGGGGCTTGAACATAGATCCAAAAATCTCCACCCAAGTACTGGCCGCGGGTCAAGCGAAGATCGACGGTCCAGCTTCGTTCTCTGGACAAGTATTAGCCGCCTGTTTCGCCAGCAGCGGTGCCACTAATATCGCGTATGCGAACGTAGTCACACCAGGGCTGGTGGTACCGCAATGAATGCGCTGAGGGAAGAAAGCGGGTCGTAGGTGTCCGAAACTGTATCGAAGGAGCGCACCTGGCTCCACCTGCTCTGGGCACTTCCGATTCCAGTGGTTGTGAGTTCGGTCCTGCTGATCAGCGCACTCTGGGACTACTGCGGAATCAGCGGATGTACAGGTGGCGGATTCGGAATCAATCGGGATATCGGCGGCACGATCGGTAACCTTGCGCCGATTCCATTTCTGATCGGACTCCCCATTTTCTTGGTGCCCTGGTCACCCAAGCGTGGAGTCCGGGTGCTTGTCGCACTCCTAACCGGACTGGCTTTCGCGGGACTTGGATTCGCAATTCTCGTGTCGATGGCCTCGTAACCCAGGGACACCGAAGCACCGGGCCGCGACAAGAGTTGACCCTGCTCGCCAACGGATTCCTCCGTGAGGGCCCTCTACAGCTCCACATCGTCCGGTGGCATCGACGTCGGCACGATTCCGGCAGCTTTGTCTTTGCGTCGGTAGAGGTGTCCTTGGTCGGGGTCGCAGTCGCGGAATGGCCCGTTGCCTTTGCCTTTGTCGAAGATGACGGCGGCGTGGCGGTCCCAGTGGTTGATCCACCAGAACGAGACGGCGCCGGCGTCGCCGTCCATAACGCTGGCGTCAGCTTGCATGCTGGCCTGCCAGAGGGCCTTGAACCGGGCGATGATCTCAGGGTGTAGCCACCATTGGGTGCAGCACGGTGTTGGTTTGGTGCCGACGACCTCGACGGTGGCGAGGTGACCGATCAGCAAATCGAGAAACATTTGGCGAACGTCGACCGCGTCCTCTTTAGCGTTGGTCGAGTCGTAGTCGTCGTACTCAGCCATGGGCTGCAACCTCCGCTGCAGTGGTGTTGTCGGGCACCGGGGCCGGCGTGGGGTTCGGCGTCCTGGTCGGGGTGCGGTTGATGGCGGTGGTGAGGGTCTTGTCGCGGAACCAGGGGACGGTGTTGACCATGACGGGTCGGCATTTGGAGCTGAAGACGATGGCGCGCCATTCGGGGAGGGAGCCGAGGGCGGCGATGTCAAGGGTGTTGACCTTGCGGGTGTTGGTGGAGGTGGATTGGTGGCCGTCTTTGCCGGTGGAGCTGCCGTAGTTGATTTCGTCGTGTTCGCCGATGAGGGCGGTCAGCGAGCGGAGGAAGTCGTCGTCGGGACCACCGCCGAACACGCGGGTGGCGACGGCGTCCCAGAGGGTCTGCCACCTGTCTTTCCCGAACGCGTCGATCGCTTGGGCGCGGGATTGGAAGTAGGAGTTGAGGATCATGCCCATCGACCCGTAGAACGAATACACCGAGGGCAGTTCGGGCCAGCGGACGATGTTCGCGCACTCGTTGAGCTCCATCACCAGCGGGACCGGGAGCCGGCCGCCGTTTCGCTGCGCGGCGGTTTCGGCGGTTGTGCAGATGGCGCGGATGAGGGCGACGAATTCGACGGAAATTCTGCCCGCAACGCCCCGGAAACCCGGGAAAGAGCGCTCTCCTGGCAGAATCTCCGTCGAATTCGTTCGACGCCGGGCCGGGGTTCCGCCCGAATCGGTAAGGAGGCACTCGGCCGGGCAGCCGTTTACCGATGCTGCAACAGGTGCCTATGGTGTCAGCATGCGCGCCGACGACCCCTCATCCCCGTCCCTGCAGACCCTACTGACCAGCCGGCTCGGCCGGTGGGCCATCCGCTCCACCCAGATCATCGTCGTGGTCGTGCTGACCGCCGGCGCCGTCTACGCTCTGGTGCAGGTGCAACTCGTGGTGATCCCCGTTCTCGTGGCGCTCATCCTGGCATCGGCGCTGGCACCGCTGGTCGGCTGGCTGCGCACGCGCGGCCTCCCGGTCATTCTCGCGACCTGGATCACCCTGTTGGCAGGGGCACTCATCCTCGGCGGCATCGTCACGCTCATCGTCTTCGCGGTGCGCAACCAGTGGGGTGCGCTGGTGGTGGCGGCCGGCGACGGGCTCGACGAACTACAGGGGCTGCTGGTTGAGGGCCCGATCGCGCTCGACTCGGAGCAGTTCAACGCGGTGCGTGATGCGATCGTGGGCTTCGTCACGAGCGCACAGTTCGGCACGGGGGCGCTCGCCGGGGTGTCCGCCGCGGTGGAGCTGGTCACCGGAGCCCTGCTCGTGCTGGTGATCCTGTTCTTTTTCCTCAAGGACGGCGGCCAGATCTGGGACTTCTTCCTACGTTTCCTGCACGGCGAGAGCCTCGAGCGCGCCCACCGGATCGGCGACGTCACCCCGACGGTTCTCGGCCAGTACGTGCGGGGAACGGCGATCATCGCCCTCTTCGACGCCGTTCTGATCGGCGTCGGGCTGGCCATCCTGCAAGTTCCGCTGGCCCTGCCGCTGGCTGTGATCGTGTTCCTCACGGCGTTCATCCCACTGATCGGGGCGACCGTCGCGGGCATCCTGGCTGCCCTCGTGGCGTTGGTGGCCAATGGGCCGCTCGTGGCGCTGATCGTTGTGGCCATCGTGATCGTGGTCAACCAGATCGAGGGCGACCTGCTCAACCCGGTGGTGATGGCGGGGGCGTTGAAACTGCATCCGCTGGTGATCCTCGTCGCTTTGACCGTGGGCACCATCCTCGGCGGTATCGCCGGGGCCGTTCTGGCGGTCCCGCTCGTCGCCGTGGGCTGGGCGATGATCAAGGTTTGGGACAGGCCGGATCAGTCGATCACCCAGCGGGCGAAGTTCTCCATCCGGCACCGGCCTCAGCCGGCGAAGCCCGCCGAGGCCGCCCCATTGTCGGCTCGGGGTGGCGAGCCTACGATAGGCGGCATCTGACCGGGGAGGCACAGGTGGCGATTTCACCGCTGAAAGCAGCCATCGACCGAGCCTTCGCCGCCATCGGCAACGCGAGGAAGGCCTGAGGCGATGCCCGCTCTCATCTTCGACTGCGACGGCGTGCTGGCCGACACCGAACGCGACGGCCACCTGCCGGCCTTCAACCAGACCTTCGAGGAATTCTCGGTGCCCGTGCAGTGGAGCGACTCCGATTACGTCCAGAAGGTGACGATCGGGGGAGGAAAAGAACGGATGCGCAGCATCCTTACCCCGGAGGTGGCCGGCGTGCTCGGTCTGCCGGCGGACGACCCCGCGGCCCTCGACTCGGCCGTCGCCGGCTGGCACCGGCGCAAGAGCGCGATCTACACCGAGCGGGTGGCGAGCGGCGCGTTGACGGCCCGCCCGGGCATCCGTCGACTCGTCGCACAAGCCGCGGGCGCCGGCTGGATCCTCGCCGTGGCCTCCACCTCGGCCGAGGAATCCGTGCGCGCCGTGCTCACGCAAACAATCGGGCCCGAGCTGGCCGCGCAATTCCGGGTCTTCGCCGGCGACATCGTGGACCGGAAGAAGCCGGCCCCGGACATCTACCTGCATGCCCTGCGGGAACTCGGGATCGACGCCGCCGACGCCGTGGTCGTCGAGGACAGTGCGAACGGCCTCCGGTCGGCGCTCGCCGCGGGCCTCCGCACCGTGATCACGATCAGCGGTTACACCGCGGACGAAGATTTCACCGGGGCGGCCCTGGTGGTGTCGTCGCTCGGGGACCCCGGCGGCCCCACCACCGTGACGCTGCGCGACCCGCTGGGTCTGGAGCCGGAATTCTTCGTCGACCTGTCCGATTTCGCCACCATCCTCAGCGCCCCCGACCGCCCGGCCCCCGATCTGGAGAGCCGATGACCCGCTCAGCCCTGTTCGACACCGAATTCGTGGCGATGCTCCGGGCCGCCACCGAGGGGATCAAGGCCCGCGGCAAGTCCGACCTGGGAGACAAGACCCTGCTCGACGCCCTCGTGCCGGCCACGGATACGCTCGAAGCCGAGGTGGCCGCCGGCCGTGACCCGGAAACCCTCCTCGCCCGGATGTCCCTGGTTGCGCGGGCGAGCGCGGACGCCACGAGCATGCTGCAGGCCCGTCGCGGCAGGGCCAGCTACACCGGAGAACGTAGCATCGGTTCGCCCGATCCCGGAGCCCGAAGCAGTTCGTGCCGGACATGCACCAGGGGATCGCCGCCGCGAACCTCGACACGCGTGGATGGGCGTGGGCATCCATGGCGAACCGGGCCGACGCCGCGCGAAGCTGACCACCGCGAATGAGATGACCGACGAGATGCGCGACGCGGTCGTCGGGGACCTGCCGGACGTGTCGGGGACCGGGTGGCCCTGATGATCAACGGCCTCGGCGGCACCCTCTCAGTGAGCTCTACATCCGGTTCGGGAGGGCGCACGAGCAGCTGGTCAGCGCCCCGGCCGAGATCGCAGCCCGCATCTTCTGGCCGTTGCTCCTGCTGCTCCAGCCGACCTCTCGGACTCTGCTAAACTCGAACGGTTGCCGTTTGACGGCCGCGGATCAAGAGAGCCCAGGCATTCGGCCCCGGGCACCGCGCAGTGAGAGAAAGGGGATCCCATCTATGGCACTCGAAGCTAATGCAAAGAAGGCGATCATCGAAAAGTACGCTACCCACCCAGGCGACACCGGGTCCCCCGAAGTTCAGATTGCAATGCTCACGCAGCGCATCCTGGACCTCACGGAGCACCTGAAAGAGCACAAGCACGACCACCACTCGCGTCGTGGTCTGCTCCTCATGGTTGGTCAGCGCCGTCGTCTGCTCGGTTACCTGTCGGATGTCGACATCACTCGGTACCGCACACTGATCGGCAGCCTCGGACTGCGCCGCTAAGGCACTTTTCGAAGACACCGCGATCTTCTTACAAGCGGGCCGTCACCTTCCGGGTGGCGGCCCGTTTGTGTGTCCGGAGCGGGGAACCGGGAATATCTCCGGGCCCGGCGCGGTTTCCCCCACCGATGTCTACCTCCGCGCTGAGCCTCTCCGTGCTCGATCTGATCCCCGTCCGCACCTCGCAAAGCTCCGCTGAGGCGATCGCGGCAGCCGTGCACCTCGCCCAGAGCGCGGACCGGCTCGGCTACACCCGATACTGGGTCGCGGAGCACCACAACATGCAGGCGGTCGCGTCGACGAACCCGCCCGTGCTGATCGGTATCCTCGCGGCGCAGACCGAACGCATCCGGGTCGGCTCCGGGGGCGTCATGCTGCCCAACCACTCTCCGCTCGTGATCGCCGAGCAGTTCGGCGTCCTCGAGGCGGCCTTCCCCGGGCGCATTGACCTCGGGCTGGGCCGTGCGCCCGGCAGCGACCCGATGATCACCGCACTGCTGCGCTCGAGCGGAGCAGTGAGCGAGGTCGACGCGTTTCCGCGCAACATCGCCGACATCGCGGCGCTGCTGCACCCCGACGGGGCCTCGCTCAGCCTCACCTCCGGTCAGGACTACACCCTGCACGCGACTCCCGCCGCCACCGGGATGCCCGAAATCTGGCTGCTTGGCTCCAGCGACTACTCGGCCCGGCTCGCCGCCCGGCAGGGCATGCCCTACGTGTTCGCCAACCACTTCGCCGGCGACGGCACCACAGCGGCCCTCGAGCTGTACCGACGCGGGTTCACCCCCAGCGAGACCCTCGACGCCCCCCCGCACCATCCTCACCCTGAACGTGTCGGTCGCCGAGACCCGGGTCGAGGCCCTCGCCCTCGCCCTGCCGCAGATGCAGCAGATGGCGCGCCTGAGATCGGGCCTGCCGCTCGGCCCGCTCGCGACGGTCGAAGAGGCCGCCGCCGCACCGATGGCGCCGGCGCTGCTCCAGATGATCGAACGGATGGCCGCGGCCTGGATCATCGACGAGCCCGGCGCCGCGGCCGCGCGCATCCGTGCCCTCGCGGCGAAGTTCGGGGTCGACGAGGTCATGCTGCAGCCGATCGCCTCCGCTCACACGGGCGCCGACGCGGCGACCTCACCCGGGCGTGCGCGCACGCTGGAACTGCTCGCCGCCGAGCTTTTCACCGGAGAGCAACTCGCGGCCGAGGAACTCGCGGCGGTCTAGACGAGTGAACCCTCACAGCCGTGAACGGGATGGCGTCGAGGACTGGGGGTTCGGGGGCGGTTGCCGCGGTGCAGTGACTCCGTCCAGAACGAATTCGACGGAGATTGTGGCCGTATCGGCCCCGAATACTCCGATAAAGCCGTTTTACGGCAGAATCTCCGTCGAATTGGTTCGACGCCGCACACGGTGCTCCGCCGGATGACCAGCGTCCACACGGCGCAGTCAGCTTCGACTCTCCGGGAGCCACAGGACCAATCGACGGTGACTCACTCGGCAGAACCGAGATTCGTTCAGGCGTCCGGTTCCGTCATGTCGACCACGTGCGACTTGACGTGGGCCTTCAGTGCCTCGATGCCCTTGAGGGCCTCTGCCTTGGAGTGATAGCTTTCGGAGGTCGCGATCACTTCGCCGTTGTTGGCCTTCAGCCGAAACTGGTATCCGCCGGATCGTTCCGCGTAGAGCTCATATTTCCCGGACATCACACACTCTTTTCTTCATCATCGAAAAACGTCGACGGACGCATTGCCGTTGGAAAAACCCTACCGCCCCCGTTGGCGCGCGAGACCCTCAACCCAGACCGAGCAGCCGGAGCCCGGCGGCCGCTGCCGCGCCCGCGATGACCACCGCCAGGAACGGGGCCTTGAACCAGAGCGCAATCGCCGCTACGACGAGCGCCCCGAGCCGGGCGTCGACGACGAGGTCCTGGCCGGTGGCCACGGTGTTCGCGACCGTCAGGGAAGTCAGCAGGCCGATCGTGAGGACGCCGGCGACGCGGGCGATGCGCGCGTTGGTGACCCACTTCTGCGGCACGAGATAGCCGAGCAGCTTCGTGAGGAACGCCGCCGCGCAGGCCACGAGGATCCAGAACCAGACGCTCATCGGGGAGCCTGCGCATCCGTCGAACCGGGTGCATCGGGTGGACCGGGATAGGGGTCGACGTCGGGCTCGAGACCCTCGCCCGCCGGCCCGTGCCGAAAACCGAACCAGCCGATGGCACCGGCGACGACAGCCGCCACGAGGATGGGCACGCCCGGCGAAACGAGCGGCACGGTCAGTACGGTGGCCAGCGCGCAGACCGCGGCGATCGCCCCGGCCTCCTTCGACCGCAGCCGCGGCCAGAGCAGCCCGAGGAACGCCGCGACCGCCGCGCCGTCGAGGCCCCACTGTTTCGGGTCGCCCACGGCGTCGCCCGCGAGAGCCCCGATCAGGGTGAATACGTTCCACAACACGAAGATGCCGAGACCGGCGACCCAGAACCCCCGCTTCTGCTCGACGAGCACGGTCTGCCCGGTGCTCGTGGCAAGCGATTCGTCGATGGTGACCTGGGCGGCGGCGAAGCGGCGCCAGCCACGAGGGTGCAGCAGGGCGTTCAACTGCATCCCGTAGACCGCGTTACGGATGCCGAGGAGCGCCGCCGCGCCGGCGGCTGCCGCACCGCTGCCGCCGCCGGCGATCACCCCGATGAACGCGAACTGGGAGCCCCCGGAGAACAGGAGCAGACTCAGCGCCGAGGTCTGCCAGATGTCGAGCCCCGACGACACCGACAGGGCGCCGAACGAGATGCCGTAGAGGCCGGTGGCCACCGCGATCGACAGGCCGACCCTGGCCCCGGGGGAGTGGCGGAGGGTGGTGGGCACCGCTCAATGCTAGGGGGTGCGGCCCCCGGGTCTGCGGGGTCCGGGGTCGGGGAAGCCCCGCGGGGGCCTAGCATTGACCGATACCCAACGGAACGGAAGCACCCAGTTATGAGCGTCTGGCGCACCAAGAGCATTGAGGCCTCCATGGCCGACTCCCTCGAGAAGGGGCACAGCCTCAAGCGCACGCTGGGCACCTGGGACCTCATGATCATGGGCGTCGCGGTTGCCGTCGGTGCCGGGATCTTCTCGGTCGGTGCGAAGGCGGCCGGCAGCTACGCCGGGCCATCCGTCACCCTGGCGTTCCTCCTCGCCGCGGTCACCTGCGCGCTCGCCATCATGTGTTACGCGGAGTTCGCCTCGGCGGTTCCCGTGGCCGGCTCGGCGTACACCTTCACCTATGCGACCCTCGGCGAGCTGCTCGCCTGGATCATCGGCTGGGACCTGATCCTCGAGATGCTGACCGCCGCGGCCGTGATCGCCAAGTATTGGGGCATCTACCTAAGTGAGGTCTTCGAACTCTGGAACTGGGATGTCCCGGCCACGATCGCGGTCTTCGGACTGCAGGTCAGCTGGGGCGCGTTCGTGATCGTCGCAATCTTCACCACCCTCCTGGTGCTGGGCACCAAGCTGTCGGCGCGCGTCGCCAGCATCTTCACCATTCTCAAGGTGGCGATCGTGGTGTTCGTGATCGTCGTGGGTGCCTTCTTCATCAACCCGAAGAACTACACGCCGTTCATCCCCGAGGCCGTGCCCTCCGCGGGCGGCGACGGCGACGTCTGGATGCAGTCCCTTTTCTCGTTCATGACCGGCGCCCAGCCGGCCCAGTACGGACTGTTCGGTCTGCTCGCCGGCGCCTCGTTGGTCTTCTTCGCGTTCATCGGCTTCGACGTGGTCGCCACCAGCGCCGAAGAGGTCAAGAACCCGCAGACGACCCTGCCGCGCGGCATCTTCGCCGGTCTGGCCATCGTCACGGTGCTGTACCTCGGCGTCAGCCTCGTGCTCACCGGCATGGTGCCGTACACCGTTCTCGCCGACGACCCCAATGCCTCACTCGCGACGGCGTTCGTCTCGGTCGGCGCCGGCTGGGCTGCCCAGGTCATCTCGGTCGGCATTCTGGTGGGGCTCACCACCGTGATCATGGTGCTGCTCCTCGGCCTCTCCCGCGTGCTCTTCGCCATGAGCCGCGACGGCCTGCTGCCGCGCGGCCTGAGTGTCACCTCGTCCAAGCGCGGCACCCCCGCCCGGGTGCAGATCATCTCCGGCGCCGCGGTCGCCCTGATCGCCGGGTTCACCGACGTGGGCGTGCTCGAGGAAATGATCAACATCGGCACGCTGTCGGCCTTCGTGCTGGTCAGCATCGCCGTGGTCGTGCTGCGCAAGAAGCGCCCCGACCTGCCCCGGGCCTTCAAGGTGCCCTTCTCGCCCTTCCTGCCGATCCTGTCGGCCGCGCTCTGCTTCTGGCTGATGCTCAACCTCACGACGCTCACCTGGGTGCGCTTCGCGGTCTGGCTCGCGATCGGCATCGCGGTGTATTTCCTCTACGGCCGCCGTCACTCCGTCGTCGGTATCGAGGCCAAGCGCGTCTTCGACGAAACCCTCCGCGACGAGGTCATCGCCGAGGAGAAGGCAGCGCTGGGCAAGTAGCGCGCTTTCGCGGTCGGGGGCCGTCACTGGGGTGACCCCCAGCATCCATCGGGAAGGATGGAGCCATGCTGCACCGCCATCCCGTCCTGTCCCTGGTCACGCTCGCCTATCTGGCGTTCGTGGGCTGGGTGACGCTCGGGCCGCAGCCGCTCGACAGTGGGAACAACGAGCTGCTGCTCCGGGCGCTCCGATTCTTCAACCGGCACGACTCCACCGACTGGATCACCTACGGGCGGGTCGAATTCGCGGCCAACATCGCCATGTTCATCCCGATCGGCGTGTTTCTGCTGCTCCTGCTCGGACGCCGGTTCTGGTGGCTGGCGATCGTCGTGGCCGTCCTACTCACCGGCTCGATCGAGTTCACGCAGCAGTTCCTGCCGACCCGGGTCCCGGATGTGCGCGATCTGGTCGCGAACGGGAGCGGCGCCGTGCTCGGTGTCATCGTCGGCCTCGTCCTTACAGCCTTTAAACTGGTGCGCCGTGAGGAGCCCCGGTCGAGGCGGGTTGCGCCGACCTACAGCCGGTAGAGGCGCGCCTCCCAGGGGCGCAGCACCGGATTCGAGGACGGTGCGGCGGCATCCGTTGTGGCCGGATAGTTGGCCAGAATCAGATCGGCGCCGGAGACGTCCATCGGAAGCAGGTCGGTGAATGGGGCATCGGATGCGTTCGCGACGACGAGCAGCGTCTCCTCACCCCGGCTGCGAGTGAAGGCGTAGAGCGCGTCGTGGTCGGGTTCGAGCAGGGTGAAATCGCCGAGGGCGACCACCTCGCTCTCATGCCGCAGCGCAATCAGGCGCTGGTAGAAGCGGAACACACTTCGCTCGCTCGCGAGGTCGGCGGCCACGTTCACCGTGACGCTGTTCGGGTTCACGGCCAGCCACGGCGTGCCGGTGCTGAAACCGGCCTGCGGCGAGGCATCCCACTGCATGGGCGTGCGCGCGTTGTCGCGGCCCATGGTCTGCACTCCGGCGAGCACGGTGCCGGGGTCCAGGTCGAACTCTTCCACGGCCTCGCGGTAGTGATTGAGGGATTCGAGGTCACGGTAGTCGTCGATGGAGTCGAACCGCACGTTGGTCATGCCGATCTCCTCGCCCTGGTAGATGTAGGGCGTTCCGCGGTGCAGGTGCAACACCAGGGCCCACAGAGTTGCCGACTCGTAGCGCAAGGAGGTGTCATTGCCGAAGCGCGACACCAATCGGGGCTGGTCGTGGTTGTTCAGGTAGAGGCTGTTCCAGCCGGTCTCGGCCAGACCCTCCTGCCAGCGTGACAGGCTCTTCTTCAGCGCCGTCAGGCTGCGAGGCAGCACCTCGAACTTGTGCTCGCCCTGGTCGAGGCCCACATGCTCGAACTGGAAGATCATGTCAACCTCGCGCCGGGCCGGGTCGGTGAACAGCAGGGCGTCGTCGGTGCTCACGCCCGGCATCTCGCCGACGGTGAGGTGCCGCCCTCCGCGGCCGTCGAAGACCTCGCGGTGCATCTCCTGCAGAAACTCATGGATCTGCGCCCCCATCGGCGAGCCGCCGCCGGTGGCCGGGGCCGGTCCGTCGATCAGCTCGACCTGCTTGGCGATGAAGTTGATCACGTCCATCCGGAAGCCGTCGACGCCGCGGTCCAGCCACCAGTTCATCATCGCGTAGACGGCCTGGCGCACCTCGGGGTTCTCCCAGTTGAGGTCCGGCTGCTGCTTGGCGAACAGGTGCAGGTAGTACTCATCGGTGGCGGGATCGAGCGACCAGGCCGGGCCGCTGAAGGCGCTGCCCCAGCCGTTCGGCGGGCCACCGTCGGCCTGGGGCTTGCGCCACCAGTACCAGTCGCGCTTCGGGTTCGTCAGCGACGAGCGTGATTCCCGGAACCAGGCGTGCTCGTCGCTGGTGTGGTTCACCACCAGGTCCATCACGATCTTGATGCCGCGCTCGTGGGCCTCGACCAGCAGCAGGTCGAACTCCGCCAGGCTGCCGAAGACCGGTTCGATGTCCTGGTAGTCGCTGATGTCGTAGCCGTTGTCATGTTGCGGCGACGGGTAGACCGGAGAGAGCCAGACCGCGTCAACGCCGAGCTCGGCGAGGTAGTCGAGCTTCGAACGGATGCCGCCGAGGTCGCCGATCCCGTCGCCGTCCGAGTCCGCGAAGCTGCGCGGATACACCTGGTAGACGACGGCGCTGGTCCACCAGGAGGCGCCGGTCGCGGGGGTGGTCGCGGGGGTGGTCGCGGGGGCGGTCATCCCGGACGTTGGTGCGGGTGTCGTCATTTGATCGATCCTCTCATCACGCCGGAGATAACCCAGCGCTGGGCAAAAATGTACACAATCAGCAGCGGGGCCATGGCCATCAGGTATGAGGCGAACGCGGCCGAGTAGTTGGTGTTGAACTGGCCCTGGAACACGAATTGGGAGAGTTGCAGGGTGCGTGCCGCCGGGTCGGAGAGAACGACGAGAGGCAGGATGAAGTCATTCCACGCCCAGACACAGGTGAGGATGCCGACGGTCGCGTTCATCGGGGTCAACAAGGGGAAGATGATCTGCCAGTAAACCCGCCAGGTGGTCGCCCCGTCGGTGTAGGCCGCCTCCTCCAGCTCGATCGGGATCGATTTGATGAACGCGACGTAAATAAAGACGTTGAGCGAGAGCCCGAACACCGCGTAGAGCAAGATCAACCCGACCTGGTTGTCCAGACCGAACAGGGCCGTCTCTTTCACGACTGGGAGCATGATGATCGGGAACGGGATGAAAATGGCGGACAGCAGGTAGAAGTAGACGCCCGTGAAGAACGGCTTGTGCAGGTTGCGGGCGATCGCGTACGCCACGAGCGAGTTCGTCAGCAGGGTGAGGATGACGGCGCCGACGGTGATCAGGGCTGTGTTCATCAGCGCCTGCGGGAATTTGGTCAGCGTCCAGGCGTCGGCGAAGTTCTCCCAGTGGACGCTGGTGGGGAGCGCGAACCCGGTGCCGCCGAGCTGGTCGGGGGTCTTCAGCGCGGTGATCACGGCGAAGTAGAGCGGCACCAGCACGGTGATCGCGCAGACCGCGATCAGCATGGTGGCCCACCAGTTGATCCGGGTGCGGTTGTCTTTGATGCGCCGGACACCGCGCGAGTCACGGGCCGCCCGGGGGGATGCGGGTTCGACCGTGGCGGGGGAGTCGATGGTGATAGCCATTAGAAGTCGGCCTCCGTGCGCTGAAGAACTCGGAACTGCAGGAACGAGACGAGCATGATCACGATGACGAACAGCACCGCGTTGGCGGACTGGTAGGCGAACTCGCCGCCTTGGAAACCGCCCCGGAAGATGAGCAGGGTGATCGATTCGGTCGAGGTGCCCGGCCCGCCGGCGGTGAGGGCGACGATGTGGTCGAAGGTCTGCAGGAACCCCTTCAGGCTCAGCACCATGTTGATGGTGAAAAAGGCGCTGATCATGGGGAACGTGATCGACCGGAATTGCCGTCCCGGCGTGGCCCCGTCGATGGCGGATGCCTCGTAGAGCTCTTGAGGGATCGTCTGCAGACCGGCCAGGTAGAGGATGATCGCGAACGCGCAGGCCTGCCAGACCGCGAGGGCGACGATGGCCGTCCACGCCCAGTCCGGGTTGGTGAGGATGTTGTCACGGAACACCGGGACGTTCGACAGGATCCGGGGGAGCGAATTGGCGAAGAAATACTGGAAGACGTAACCGACGACAAGGATCGCCAGCACGTAGGGGATGAAGAAGATGCCGCGAAAGGTGGACTGGAACGCGATCTTCGCGTTGAGTCCGACCGCGATGGCCAGCGAGATCACGTTGGTGAGGATGGTGGCGACGATGGCGAAGCCGAAGGTGAAGCCATAGGCCTTCAGTACCCGGTCGTCCTGGAACAGGGCGATGAAGTTGCCGAACCCGACGAAGTCCCACGAGCCGAAGCCTGCGTAGTTGGTGAAGGAGAAGAAGATGCCGATGAGTACCGGGACGGTGTGCAGCAGCGCGAAGACGGCGACCGCGGGGACGACCATCCAGTAGAAGGCGCGCGGGGTGGCGCCGACGCGTCGCCGCGCCGCGCTCGGCCGCGACGCTCGGGGCGTCTGCTCCGGCCGGGGCCGGGTCAGGACGGAAGTAACCATCAGTTAGTCTCCGCTTCGTGTCGAGGTGGTGCGTGACGCGACCTTGCGCCATTCGTTGTCGAGGGTCGCCAGCGCTTTCGCGCTGTTCTCGTCGGTCAGGAACTGCTGCACGATGGGCCCGAGCGGGATGCTCGCCGGGATCTGGTGATCGACGAAACCGGTGATCCGGCCGGCCTGGAAGTACGGTTGCAGTTCCGCCAGGGCCGGGTTGGTGTTCTCGGCTGCGTCCCGGGCCGTCGAGAACATGTTCTGTGAGGCTGCGAAGGAGTTCTGCACCTCCTCCTGGAAGAGGAAGTCCACGAAAAGTCGGGCTTCGGCGAGGCGCGGTGTGTCGCGGCCGATGGCAATGGCCACGTCGACACCGGAGACGAGCTCGATGTCGGCCGGGTCATCCGTCACAGGGTAGGGGAAACCGCCGACGCTGATGTCGGGGTTGTTGGCCAGGATCGGGCTGAGGGCCCAGATCCCCTGCATCAGCATGGCCGATTCGCCGTTCGCGAAAGCCAGGTTGCCGTCTTCGTACGTGCGGCCGAGGTAGCCGTCCTGCGCGTAGGAATACAGCGTCTGCAGCTTCTCGAACGTCTCGTCGTAGTTCTTCGCGAACGAGACGGCCGAGTCGGGACCCACCTCCTCACCCTCCGCGCGGAGATCGGGGAAGAAATCGTCGCCGCCGAGTTGGGCGCCGATACCGTTCAGGGAGGATTGCACTGTCCATGCGTCGGCCGCGGTGCCGTAGAACGGGGCGATACCGGCCGCCTGGAGCGTGTCGCAGGCGGCGATCAACTCGTCCCAGGTGGTGGGAATCTCGATGCCCTGCGCGGCGAAGATGTCACGGTTGTAGAGAACGCCGTTGCCGTTGTTCGCGAAGCCGAGGGCATTCACCTCGTTCTGGTAGGAGCCGAGGGCCCCGACGATGTCCTGAACGGCCGGGTTGATCCGGTCGAGAACGGGGTCGCCACTGAAGTCGTGGAAGACACCGGCCCGCGCCAGCTGGCCGAAGTTCCCCGATCCGTTCAGACTGATCACATCGGGCACCTTGTTCTTGACCAGTAGGGTGCGGATGGCGGTGTCCGCATCGGGGACGGCGTTCTGGGTCACCCGGATGCCGGGGTTCTCTGCCTCAAAATCGGCGATGATGCCGTCGAAGTCCGCGATGGCCTCGGACTTGAACTGGAAGAAATCGAGGGTGACGACGTCGCTCTGACCCGGGGCGCAGCCGCTGAGGGCGCCGATCCCGAGCGTACCGGCCAGGAGGAGTGCCACGGGTCGCCGGAGCGTCCGCAACCTCCTCGACCGGTGGCGTCGCCGGGCGGGTGTCTGGTACGTCGTCGTATCCGTCATTGCGGGGCTCCTTAGGCCGTCATGTCGCTGCATGAATCTTTCTACGGCAAAAAGAATAGGACGTCAATTCGGGAAATTTGCCGCTCCCGCGAGATGAAGAGTCCGCTCGGGCCATGGTATTCATGCCACTATGGAATAAATGGCACCTCAGGGGGCGGATATGACCACGGATGCGGCGTCGACAGTGAGCGAGACCTCCCGGGAACTCGCGCGAGCCGTGCTCATCCACGGCCCGATCTCCCGCAGCGACCTCGGCCGTCGCCTGGGACTGTCACCGGCCAGCCTGACGCGGTTGAGCAAGCCGTTCCTCGATTGTGGCCTGTTCGTCGAGGGCAGCGAAGACCGCGACGGAACCGTCGGGCGCCCGGCCCGGCCCTTGGACGTCCGGGTGGATGCCAGTCGGTTCGTCGGGGTGAAACTCACCGGCGACGACGTCTTCGCGGTGCTCACCGACCTGCGGGCCAACGAGGTGGGCTCGGCCCGGCGGGTGCTCGCCGATCACACTGTCGAGCACGTTGTGGCCCGAATCGACGAGGTCGTGCGCGAGCTCGGCGGCCCGGATGGGCTGTCGGCGCTCGGCGTCTGCGTGGGTGGGCATGTCACCGGCGCCCGGGTCGTGACCCGGGCGCCGTTCCTGGGCTGGCACGACGTGGACCTGGCCACGCGGCTCGAGCGACTGCTCGGAATTCCGGTCACGATCGAGAACGATGTCGTCGCGCTCACCTCCGCCGAGCAGTGGTTCGGAGCGGTCCGGGGTGTCCCGACCTTCGCGGTTCTGACCATCGGCGTCGGCGTCGGCTACGGACTGGTCGTCAACGACCAGGTGATCGTGACGGCCGACAGCGGCCTGGGCCTCGGTGGGCACATCCCGCTCGACCCGAACGGGCCGCTCTGCCCGGAAGGACACCGCGGCTGCTCGCAGGCAATGCTCACGAGCCAGAGTGTTTCTGCCCAGGTCAGCGTGGCCCTCGGCCGGGAGGTCGACTACGACGAGGTGCTCCGGCTCGCGGTGGAGGGGAACCGGGCTGCGGCATCCGTCGTCACCGCCACCGGTCGCGGACTGGGCCGATTGATCGCGGTGATCGCCAATATCGGGATGCTCGACACGATCGTGCTCTCCGGCGAGGGGATGCCACTGTGGGCGCTGGCATCCGAGGAGGTCATCGCCGCTGCCCGAGCCGACCGCGACCCGGATGCGACACCGCTGACAATCGTCGTTGACGACAGCGGGGTCTCCTCCTGGGCCCGCGGGGCCGCGGCTGTTGCCATCCAGCGCTCGCTCGGCCGATTGGCCGCTGCCGCCAGCGAATAGAATCGTCCATGCGCGCTGCGCGCCGCGCGAGTGGGAGGCTGCACATGCAATTCGGGATCTTCACCGTCGGTGACCTCACGGTCAACCCCACGACGGGCCACACCCCCACCGAGCACGAGCGCATCACGGCCATGGTCGCCATCGCCGAGAAGGCCGAAGAGGTCGGCCTCGACGTCTTCGCCGCCGGTGAGCACCACAACCCGCCCTTCGTGCCCTCGTCGCCGACGACGCTGCTCGGCTACATCGCCGCGAAGACCGAGCGCATCATCCTCTCCACGGCCACGACATTGATCACGACGAACGACCCGGTCAAGATCGCCGAAGACTTCGCCATGCTCCAGCACCTCTCCGGTGGGCGGGTCGACCTGATGCTCGGTCGCGGCAACACCGGCCCGGTCTACCCGTGGTTCGGCCAGGACGTGCGCCAGGGCATCCCGCTGGCGCTGGAGAACTACGCGCTGCTGCGCCGGTTGTGGCGCGAGGACGTCGTGGACTGGGAGGGCCAGTTCCGCACCCCGCTGCAGGGGTTCCAGTCGACGCCGCGCCCGCTCGACGGGGTGCCGCCGTTCGTCTGGCACGCCAGCATCCGCAGCCCGGAGATCGCCGAGCAGGCCGCGTTCTACGGTGACGGCTTCTTCGCCAACAACATCTTTTGGCCCAAGGAGCACTACCTCAAGCTGATCGGGCTCTACCGGGCCCGGTTCGAGCACTACGGCCACGGTCGAGCCGACCAGGCCATCGTGGGCCTCGGCGGGCAGGTCTTCATGCGCACGAACTCGCAGGACGCCGTCGACGAATTCCGGCCCTACTTCGACAACGCCCCGGTCTACGGCCACGGCCCGAGCCTCGAGGAGTTCACCGAGCAGACGCCGCTGACCGTCGGCAGCCCGCAGCAGATCATCGACCGCTACGCCGGCATGCGCGACTACTTCGGCGACTACCAGCGTCAGCTCTTCCTGATCGACCACGCCGGACTGCCGTTGAAAACCGTGCTCGATCAGCTCGACATCCTCGGCGGCGAGGTGGTGCCCGTGCTCCGCACGGAGCTGGCCGTGAACCGGCCCGCTCACGTTCCCGACGCACCCACGCACGCCTCGCTGAAGGCCGACGCCGCGATAAGTCTGCTCGCGGCATCCGTCGCCCGCCCGTGACCTCTCCCGCGGAAGCAGACACCATGACCATCGCGCCGCCTCAGCCATCAATGGATGCGCGCCGCGCCTTCTTCGACGCCCGTCCCGCCGCCTCCGTGGCGGTCGACCTCTCCGTGCGAATCGGCAGCCTCACCCTCGCCAACCCGGTCATGCCGGCCTCGGGCTGCTTCGGGCCTTCGCTCGGACGCTTGATCCCGGTCGCCGAGCTTGGCGCCGTGGTCACCAAGACCGTGTTCGGCACCCCGCGCGGCGGCAACCCGGCGCACCGGCTGACCGAGCTCCGGGCCGGGATGGTCAACAGCGTCGGCATCCCGAGCCGCGGGGCCGCCGGCTACCTGGCGTCGCAACACCCGCTCTACCTGGCGCTCGGCGTGCCCGTGATCGTCAGCGTCGGCGGCCACCGTTCGGGCGAGTACGCCCCCGTCGTGCGGGGCCTGCGGGGAGCGGGCGACGCCTACGAGCTCAACGTGTCCTGTCCGAACCTCGACCGCCACGGCACCGACATCGGCTCCGATCCCGACGCCATCGAGAAGGTCGTGCATGCTGTGCGCCTGGAGACCGACAAGCCCCTGATCGTCAAGCTGCCGGTGCTCGTCTCTTCGATCGCGGACTGTGCCCAGGCCGCTGAGGCGGCCGGCGCCGACGCCGTCTGCGTGGCCAACTCGATCCCGGCGCTGCCGCTCACGGCCGCTACGCGGAGCCCCATTCTCGGCAACGTGATCGGCGGTCTGTCCGGCCCGAATATCCGCCCGGTCGTGCTGCGGTTGGTCTGGTTGGCCTCCCGAGCGGTCGACATCCCGGTGATCGCCTGCGGCGGGATCGAAACCGCCGACGACGCCCTCGACTACTTCTCGGTCGGCGCCCACGCCGTGCAGGTCGGCACGGCCAGCTTCGGACGCCCGTTCGCCATGGTCGAAATCGTTCGCGCCCTGCAGGAGCGCTGCGAGGGCGTTGCCGCGGCCGACATCACCGGACTGATCGAATTGTGGAGGGCCTGATGACCGTTACGACCGCCCTCGGGGCCCTCGCCGCCCTGCGCCGCCAGCAGGCGTTCGCCGCGGCCGACGAGGCCGCGCTGGACGGCCTCATCGCGGTGCGACCGCCCGAGCGGATGCCTCGGCCCGACCCGGTCTGGGACGACGCCCGCGTTCTCGTGCACGAGGTCGTGGGAGAGCGGTACCGCCGGCTCGTACTGGCCACCGACACCATTGCGACGACCGCCCTCGCCGGACAGTTCCTGATGATCACCGTGCCCCCCACAGGCGGGGAGCGCATCCTGCTCCCACGCCCGATGGCCATCCACCGCCGCCACCCCGACCAGGGCACCGTGGAGGTCATCTACGGCTCGGCCGGCCGCGGCACCACCGCGCTCACCGACGTACTCGTGGGCGAGCGCCTCCTGGTCACCGGCCCGCTGGGCCGCGGCTTCGAGTTCCCGGATGCCGCCCTCCCGACTGAGACTGGTCCAGAGGCGCCCCGCACGGCCCTGATGATCGGCCGCGGTGTCGGCGTCTGCGCCATCATGGGCTCGGTCGAAGACGCCGCCCGGCTCGGCATCGCCGCCACGGTCGTGCTCAGCGGGAGGTCGCCGGCCAATCTGATCGGCCTGGCCGACTGCGCCGAGCTGGGCGCCACGGTCATCCCCGTCACCGACGACGACGGCTCGAGCGCGCTGCCGGCGCTCGGCGAACGGCTGCGCGGGCTTTTCGCCTGGGCTCCGCCCGACGTCATCCTGGCCTGCGGCGCCGGAGTTCTCGCCCGCCTCGCCGCCGATCTCGGCGCCGAGTGGGGCGCGCCGGTGCAGGTCTCGCTGGAGGCTCACATGGCCTGCGGCCTCGGCTACTGCCACGGATGCGCCGCGCCCGTCGCCACGGATCCCGCCGTCGAGGGGCCGCTGGTCTGCGTCGACGGCCCGGTGTTCGACGCCGTGCTGCCGGACCGGGGCGCGGCCGGGCGCGAGAAACCAGCAGGCTGAACGTCTTCTGTTAGGCTTGAGGAGGTTAATCCTTGGATTGGCCACGCAGAATCACGCTCAGTACGGAGCAGACCGGCAGCGCGCTGGTCCTCGGTGGTGGTTTCCCAACTTGCCGGCAACATCCGCAGTTGGTGAATTTCTACTGGTGGCCAGCTCTCGCACCCTTCTTCTCCGCGTCCAGCTCGCGCGCCATACGGGCAACCGAGTCTTCATCGCCAGAATGGCGAGAAGCAAAAACCAAAGGAGAGAACCCCCATATGGAGGGTCCAGAAATCACGTTCGCCGAAACCGTTATCGATAACGGCAAGTACGGCACACGCACCATCCGTTTCGAAACCGGGCGTCTCGCCCAGCAGGCGCAGGGCTCTGCCGCCGCCTACATCGACGAAGAGACCATGCTTCTCTCCGCCACGAGCGCCAGCAAGCAGCCGAAGGAGAACTTCGACTTCTTCCCCCTTACCATTGACGTCGAAGAGCGCATGTACGCTGCCGGACGCATCCCGGGCAGCTTCTTCCGTCGCGAAGGTCGCCCGTCGACCGAGGCCATCCTCACCTGCCGTCTGATCGACCGGCCGCTGCGCCCGTCCTTCGTCGACGGACTCCGCAACGAGATCCAGGTTGTCGTCACCGTTCTGGCCATCGCGCCGGATGAGTACTATGACGTGCTCGCGATCAACGCGGCCTCGATGTCGACCCAGCTCGCCGGCCTCCCCTTCTCGGGCCCGATCGGTGGCGTTCGCGTCGCCCTCATCCCCGACGAGAACGGCTCCGGCCAGTGGGTTGCCTTCCCGAAGCACTCGCAGATCGTCGACGCCGTGTTCAGCATGGTCGTCGCCGGTCGCGTGGTGACCGACGCCAACGGCGCGCAGGACGTCGCGATCATGATGATCGAGGCCGAAGCCACCGACAACGCCTGGGATCTCATCAAGGGCGGCGCCATCAAGCCGAACGAAGAGGTCATCGCCGAGGGCATCGAAGCCTCGAAGCCCTTCATCAAGCAGCTCATCGAGGCGCAGCAGAAGGTTGCCGCCTCGGCCGCCAAGCCGACCGGCGCCTACCCGGTGTTCCCGTCCTACCAGCCGGCCACCTACGACGCCGTCGCCGCTCTCGCGTACGACCAGTTGAAGGCCGTCTATCAGATCGCCGACAAGATCGAGCGCCAGAATGCGGATGACGCGCTCAAGGCATCCGTCAAGGAGACCATCGCGGCCAAGGTCGCCGCCGGCGAACTCGACGCCAGCGCGAACAACCAGGTTTCCGCCGCGTACAAGTCGGTCACCAAGCTCGTCGTGCGCTCGCGCGTCCTCAACGAGGGCATCCGCATCGACGGCCGTGGGCTCGCGGACATCCGCCCGCTCGACGCCGAGGTTGCCATCATCCCGCGCGTGCACGGTTCCGCGATCTTCCAGCGCGGCGAGACCCAGATTCTGGGTGTCACCACGCTGAACATGCTCAAGCTCGAGCAGACGATCGACTCCTTGAGCCCGGTCACCAAGAAGCGCTATATGCACAACTACAATTTCCCGCCCTACTCGACCGGTGAAACCGGCCGCGTCGGAACGCCGAAGCGCCGCGAGATCGGCCACGGAGCGCTCGCTGAGCGTGCCCTGGTCCCCGTGCTGCCGACGCGTGAGGAATTCCCCTACGCCATCCGTCAGGTCTCCGAGGCGCTCAGCTCCAACGGATCCACCTCGATGGGTTCCGTCTGTGCCTCGACCCTGTCACTGCTCAACGCCGGTGTGCCGCTGCGCGCACCTGTCGCCGGCATCGCCATGGGCCTCATCTCCGACACCGTTGACGGCAAGACCCGCTACGCGGCTCTCACCGACATCCTCGGCGCCGAAGATGCCCTCGGCGACATGGACTTCAAGGTCGCCGGCACGAGCGAGTTCGTCACCGCGATCCAGCTCGACACGAAGCTCGACGGCATCCCGGCATCCGTCCTCGCCGGCGCGCTCACCCAGGCCAAGGACGCTCGCGCGACCATCCTGGCCGTGCTGAACGCCGCCATCGACCGTCCCGACGAGATGGCACCGACCGCGCCCCGCGTGATCAGCGTCCAGATCCCGGTCGACAAGATCGGCGAGCTGATCGGCCCGAAGGGCAAGATGATCAACTCGATCCAGGACCAGACCGGTGCCGACATCTCCATCGAGGAAGACGGCACGGTGTACATCGGCGCCGTTGACGGACCGTCGGCCGAGGCCGCTCGCGCCATGGTCAACGCCGTCGCGAACCCGACCAACCCGGAGATCGGCGAGCAGTTCCTCGGAACCGTCGTCAAGATCGCCGCGTTCGGCGCATTCGTCTCCCTGCTCCCCGGCAAGGACGGCCTGCTGCACATCAGTGAGGTGCGCAAGCTCGCCGGTGGCAAGCGGGTTGAGAACGTCGAAGACGTGCTCGGCGTGGGCCAGAAGGTCCTCGTGGAGATCACCAAGATTGACGACCGTGGCAAGCTCTCGCTCGCCCCGGTCCTCGATGAGTCGGCCAAGGCCGGCACCGAGGACGCACCGGTTCCGACCGAGGCGTAGTCCGCTAGATCTACCGACAACCTCTCGCCAGGTTAGTCGGCTAGACGGAAAGCCCGTCCTGCTCCGGCAGGGCGGGCTTTTTGCATCCCGCGGTGGTCGAGTGCCCGCCCGCTGTCGCGCGTGTTCCCGATCCGGCGGCCGATCCCGTTCCCCGCGGCTCAAGACCAGCACCTATTTGAAAGTATTACAGGTTAGCGATATGATCAGACTGTGTCGATGACCGGACTACCCATGGCCCAATTGAAGTCTGACCTCTTCAAGGCTCTCGGGCATCCGTTGCGGGTGCAGGTTCTGGAGCAGTTGGCCGGCGGGGAACGCTCCGTCGGCAGCCTCGCCGAGGTGCTCGGGGCGGAACTGTCGAACCTGTCCCAGCAGCTGGGGGTCCTGCGCCGCGCCGGCGTTGTCGCCACCCGACGAGAGGGCAACACCATCTTCTACGGTCTGCGGGACCCGGGTGTCGCCGAGCTCCTGGCCATCTCCAAACGGATGTTGGTGTCCAGCCTTGAAGACTCCCACGCCCTGCTCCGCACCATCGAGCAGGACTCGCAGTAGCCCGAGCCCTAGGCCTGCTCCGTCCCGGACGAATTGGTCCGACACCGGGCTATAGCGGACGCGCCGCTAGAGGTCGTTGCCGGCGTAGGACTGGTTGAAGCTCTTGTTCACGAGGGGGAAGTCCGGCACGATCGTCTCGGACAGGGCCACGGGCAGCGCAGGCCAGTTGAAGTAGGACGGGTCGACGACCTTCAGCCGCGTGATGGCACCGTCTGGCCCTAGTTCGACCCGGTGGCAGATGGTTCCGCGCCAGCCCTCGACGAGGGCAAGGCCGCTCGCCGCATCCGTCGTCGCCGCATCTGTCGTCGCCGCCACCGGAGATGACGCCGCGGCCGCACCACCACGGTGCGCGCCCAGCCGGGCGATGAGGTCGATCGCCACCGCAATGGACACCTCGAACTCGCCCGCGCGCACCCGGTAGCGGCTGAGCACGTCGCCGCCGGTGTCGGTGACTACGTGGAAGTGCTCACCCAGATCGACGAAGGGATGGTCGCGGCGGGCGTCGGCGTCGACACCGGATGCCCGCGCCACATAGCCCAGCGTGCCCATGGCCTCGGCCTGGCTGGTGGGCAACGGGGCCGTGCCGGTGAACCGGTCCCGCACGATCGCGTGCCCGAGGGTGATCGCGATGATCTCCTGAACGTCGGCGGCGACGCCGCGGAGGGCGGCGGAATCCGGCAGGGCGAGAACGCGTACCCCGCCCACCGACAGCGCCCCGCGCAGGAAGCGGTGGCCGGTGACGGTCTTGTTGATGCGCAGTAGTGTTTCGCGGAGCCGCTGAGTGTGCGAGTTCACGACGCCGAACCCCACGTCGTTGGCCAGCGAACCGAGGTCGGAGACGTGGTTGTAGAGGCGTTCGAGTTCGAGCAGCAGGGCGCGCAGCAGGCGGTCGGGCTCGGAGATCTCGATGCCGGAGGCCGCCTCGATCGCCATCGTGTAGGCCAGCGTGTGGCCGATGACGGTGTCGCCGGCGATCTGCTCGGCCATATCGATGCCGTCCGCAGGCAGACGACCCTCGAAGAGCCGCTCGACGCCGCGGTGCATGTACCACTGGCGGGCTTCCATCCGCACGATGGTCTCGCCGACCACGGAGAAGCGGAAGTGGCCCGGGTCGATGATGCCGGCGTGGATGGGGCCGACGGCGATCTCGTAGACCCCGGGGCCCTCGACCTCCACGAACGGGAACGACTCGACGTCGGGTTCGAATTCGGGGGTGGCCGTGGCGTCCTTCCGCATCGGGTACCAGCCGCGGGGCCAGTGGCCGTGGCGCACCAACCGGTGGGGCTGAGGGTGGTTCGCCGGCCGCACGCCGAACAGGTCGCGGGTGCCGCGCTCGAAGTTGCCGGCCGGGAACGAGAGGTCGGCCAGACTCGGAATCCAGGCGTCGTCATAGGGGACGGGCACGACGAGGTCGATCTGGCGCCGGGGGAAGACGGCGACGAAGGAGTAGACCACGCGCAGCCGGTCGCCGTCGTCGTGGCCCGCGACCAAAGCGAGCCGGTTTCCATCGGTCAGCAAGGCGGCGGCTTCGCCCCGGAGTTCGTCGCGCGTGAGCGTGCGCACCTCGGGGGTGGCGGCTCGCACCGGATTCGGGGTCGTCATTGGATTCCTCCCAGAACCTCGGCCGCACGCGTCAGCAGTGTGCCGACCGGCTCCGCTATGAAGGCCACCACCGCGGTGGTACCCAGGGCGAGGATGAGCGGCAGCATCGGCCCGTGCCCCGACCGGTCCGGCACGAGGGGGTCGTCCGGGTGCGGCTCGGCGTCCGCCAGGGTGACGGATGCGCTCGGAACGGAGACCGGGACGGCTCCGGTGACGGATGCCCCGGCCCCCGCAGCCGGGACGGCCGCAGCCGGGACGACCGGAACGGCCGTGGCCGCAGGCGCCCCGATCGTCATGGCCACCGTCAACCGGGTGAGGCTGGCGAAGATGACGAGCAGCAGTACCAGAGCGATGCCGACCACCACGCCCAGGCCGGTGGAAAAGCCGGCCACGATGATGCCGACCTCGGAAAAGAAGATGCTGAACGGCGGGAACCCGATCAGAGCGGCCATGGCGATCAGCCAGGGCACGGCCAGCCCCGGCCGCCGCACGAGCAGGGCGCGCACGTCGTCGATCTTCGGAGTGCCCTCGACCTCGAGGATGCGGCCCGAGATCACGAACAGGGTGGCCTTGGTCAGCCCGTGGCCGAGCACGTACAGCAGCACGGCCGGCAGGGCCGCCGGGCCGATGGCCGCGCCGACGGCCATCATGCCCATGTGCTCGATACTGGAGTAGGCCAGCATCCGTTTGAAGTCGCGCTGGCGGATCAGAAGCGCTGCCGCCACGAAGAGGGAGAGCAGCCCGCCGACGCTGAGCATGATGCGCAGGAAGTCCGGCCCGATCACGGCGTCGGTGATGGTCTGGATGCGCAGGATGGCGTAGAGGGCGACCGCGAGCAGGACGCCGGACATGAGCCCGGAGACGGGTGCGGGCGCCTGGCTGTGCGCGTCGGGCAGCCAGCTGTGCATGGGGGCGAGCCCGGCCTTGGTTGCGAAGCCGAGCACGGCGAGGGCGCCGCCGGCGCGGATCAACGCGGGGTCGAGTGGCAGGCCGGCCTGGCTGAGCACGAGCCAGGACAGGGTTGCCTCGCCCGTGCCGCGCGAGGCGGCGTAGATGAGAACGATGCCGAGCAGGGCGATGGCCACGCCGACGGAGCCGAGGATGACGTACTTCCAGGCGGCTTCCAGCGATCGGGGGGTGCGGTGGTGGCCGACCAGGAAGGCCGTGGCGATGGTGGTGGCCTCGACCGCGGCCCACATCAGGCCGATGTTGTCGGCGAGCACCGCGAGGCTCATCGCGGCCAGGAAGATCGAGATCAGGGCGTCGTAGGAGCCGGTGAACCGCGCGGGCTCGGCCGTGGCGTGGCCGAGCCCGCCCCAGGTGGAGACAAGCCCGACGGCGCCGACCACGGTGAGCATGTAGGCGCTGAGCGCGTCGGCGCGGAGCAGCCCGCCGCCCAGTGTGGGAACTTCGTCCGCGAGCACGACGCTCACCAGGAGCAGGCCCGAGATGAGCACGGCGACGCTGGAGGCGATGGGGCTGAGCCGGCGTAGTGCGGGGGAGGGCACGCCGAGGCTCAGCACGGCGAGGAGGGCCGGAATGGCCAGGGGGGTCCAGAGGGCGAATGACATCAGTCGTGCAACTTTCTGAGCTGATCGATCTCGGTGTTGCCGAACTTGGTGCGCATACGGCCGGCGAAGACGTAGAGGATGACGACGACCAGCAGCACGTCGAGGGAGATGCCGAGCTCGAGGAACAGCGGCACACCGCCCGAGGTCAGGAACGCGACGGTGGCGATGCCGTTGTCGAGCACGAGGAAGCCGATCAGCTGTGATCCGGCCTGCCGGCGGGTGACCAGCAGCAGGAAACCGATCAGCACCATGGCCAGGCCGATCGGAGCCGCGTGTGCCGAGATGCTGATGTCGCCGGCGAGCACCCGACTGGCCACGACGTAGCTGAGGATGGTCAGAAGCGCCACGGTCAGCAGGGCCGCCGTCGGGTTGAGGCGCGGCGCCTCATCCGTTCGCGTGGTGGCGTGGGTCTCGCGGGCGAGCACCCACGGCAGGCCCATACCCTTGACCAGCAGTACGAGCAGCGAGACGAGGATCACCTCGACCTCGCCCTCCTCCAGGCCGATCACGGCGACCAGTGCGGCCAGCGCGAAGCCCTGCACGCTGAGCAGCCGGATCGACGCCAGCAGCGAGTGCCGCCAGACCATCAGGGCGCTGGTGAGCAGCAGGGTGCCGGTGCAGAGACCGATCAGCTGCGGGTAAATGGTGGTGAACACGGATGCTCCTAAGCGACCAGGTAGGAAGCGGTGACAGCCAGCAGGCCGAGGGCGAACGACCCCGCCAGCAGCTCGGGCACGCGGAACAGCCGCGCCTTGGCCAGGAAGACCTCACCCACGCTGAGCACAACGCCCAGCAGCAGGATTTTCACGGTGACGGCGCCCACGCCGACTATCACGCCGAGCACCGAGAAGTCGGTCATGATTCCCCACGGCACGATCAGGTTGCTGAGCAGGCCGAGCAGGGCGGCCAGCTTGAGCCAGGAGCCGAGTTCGAGCCAGACCAGGTCGCGGCCGGAGGCCTCGAGCACCATGGCCTCGTGCAGCATGGTCACTTCGAGGTGGGTCGACGGGTTGTCGACCGGCAGACGGCTGGTCTCGGCCATGATGGCGATGGCCAGGGCGACCATGGCCAGCAGGCTGACCGGGGAGATGATCACGGCCGGATTCAGGAGCCGGGTCTCCACGATCAGCGAGAGGGTGGAGGTGCCGGCCGGGATGGAGAGCGCGTAGACCGCGAGCAGCAGGGTCGGCTCGACCAGAGCGGCGACGGTCATGTGACGGCTGGAACCCATTCCGCCGAACGCGGTGCCGGCGTCGAGGCCGACCAGGGCCAGGGCCACCACGCCGACCAGCATGATGGAGACGATCACGAACAGGTCGCTGGGGATGAGCGGCAGCGGCAGGGTGCCGACCAGCGGCAGCAGTGCGCAGAGCAGCAGGCTGGAGACCAGGAGGGTGACCGGACCGGCCGCGAGCATCCAGCTGCTGTCGGCGGCGCGCACCGGGTTCTTCGCCAGGAGCTTGCGCACATCGCGCCACGGCTGCCAGATGCCGGAACCGGCCCGGCCTTCGAGAAGGGCCCGCACCTGGCGGATCACGCCGATCAGGAGGGGGGCGAGGAACACGAACAGCACCAGCTGAACCAGGGCGATGATGATCGCCGCGGCGCCGGTCACAGGGACACCACGATCAGAACGGAAAGCAGGGCGACGAAGGAATAGGACAGGTAGCGATGGATACTGCCGTTCTGCGCGCGTCGGGCCAGAATGCCGAACCGTTGCATGAGGTTCAGCACCGGGCGGTAGAGCCGGGTCTCGACCACGTCGGACACGGTCTGTTCCACGTGGACGCGTTCCACCAGGTAGCGGGATTCACCCACGTGGGTGACCTCCACGTCGCGGGTGGGCCGGAGCACGTCGTCGAAGACGCGCACCAGCGGCTCGGCATACGAGGTGGCCGTGTACTGCATCCGCGGCCGCAGCCGTGACCCGCCGCCGGCCCAGGGGAGCGGCGAGGTACGGGTGGGGTGGCGCCGGGCGGAAATAAACAGCGTGATCAGCACGGGCGCGAGCAGCAGGCCGGCCAGCACGATGAAGGTGGTGGGGTCGAGTACGGCGTCAATGCCGCGGGCGTCCAGGCCGGCGAGGCCGATGGTGCGCACGTCGGGGGCGAACGCCGGGCCCACGGCCGAGCCGATGGCCACGGCGAGCGGGCCCGGTAGCAGGCCGAGCCCGACCACGAGGAGGGCGCCGAGCACGAGCGGGATGCGCATGATGACGGGCACCTCGTCGGCCAGTGCGGCCTTCCGGGAGCGCGGGCGGGCCAGGAAGGCGATCCCGTAGGCCTTGACGAAGGTGAGCAGGGCCAGCCCGGCGGTCAGGGCGATCACGGCGACCGCGAGTGGCATGGCCACGGATGCCGCGACGGAGACGACCTCCCCGTCGACCCGTGAACCGTGGATCAGAGCCTGCAGCAGCATCCACTCGGCGACGAACCCGCTCGTGACGGGCAGGGCCGCGGCGCCCATGGCGGCCCCGCCGAACGCGGCGGCGGTCCAGGGCATCCGGCTGCCGAGGCCGCCGAGCCGGTCGAGATTCATCTCGCCGGCCGCGCGGGCCACGGCGCCGGCCCCGAGGAACAGGGTGGACTTGAACGCGGAGTGGCTGAGCATCAGCAGCAGGGCGGCGACAAGGGCCGCGTCGGCCGCGGCAGCTGCGTTGTCGGCGCGCAGCAAAACGGATGCCCCGAGCCCCAGGAACACCAGCCCCATGTTCTCGGTCGTGGAGTAGGCAAGCAGCACCTTGAGGTTGCTCGCCACGGAGGCCTGCAGAATCCCGTAGAGCGCGGACACCCCGCCGAGCACCATGATCAGCACTCCCCACCAGGCCGGGCCGTTCGGCAGCAGCCGTACGACGACGAGGAGTGCGCCGTAGACGCCGATGTTGACCATCGCGCCGCTCATCGCTGCGGCGACGTGGCCGGGGGCCTCGGGCAGCACCCGCGGAACCCAGACGTGCAGGGGCACGAGCTCAGCCTTGCCGCCGAAGCCGAGCAGCAGCAGCAGGAAGGCCACGCTCGCCTGCCAGGTGAAGGGATCGATGGTGGCGAGGTCGGCGAACCCGGTGCCGCCGGCCAGGCCGGCGAGCATGGCGAAGCCGGCCAGCACGAAGAAGAAGCTCAGCTGCGACATCGCCGAGTACCAGACCAGGGCGGAGGCGACCGTGCCGCGGGTGGCGTGGTGGGCCAGCAGTAGCGCCGTGGAGCCGAGCGTCATGATCTCTAAGAACAACAGGAACGACACCACGTCGGTTGTGGCCGGCACGAGCTGCATGCCGGAGAGGAACACGGCCATCGACAGCCACGAGGTGCGCGAGGCCGAGGCCACGCGGGCCGAGCCGATCCCGAACAGGGAGGCGAGCACGCCGACGACGGAGACGACCACCATGACCAGTCCGCCGAGGCGGTCGGGGGAGAGCACGAGCGGGTCCATCGGCAGGGCGGTGGGGATGTTCAGCGACCCGGTGCCGCCGGAGAGCGCGATCGCACCGGTGACGACGCCGGCCACGGCGAGCAGGGTGCAGAAGAATCCGCTGACCCGCGAGCGCCATGAAGTGGGTGTGAGCAGGGCCGCGGCGATGGCGACCACGAGCAGCAGGGTCTGGCCGAGCAGGCCGGCTTCGAGGGCGGTCATCGACCGGTCATCCGGCGCAGTGCTTCGACGATGACGGCCGGCTCGGGCGGGTTGCCCGGCACGGACAGGTCGACGTGCACGAAGTCCGACACCGGCCCGGCCACGCCGTAACCCTCGGCGAAGACGCCGCCGGTGATGGCGCAGTCGCCGACCGCGATCACGAAGCGGGGGGTCGGCGTGGCGTCAATGGTGCGGCGCATCGGCTCGATCAGGTTGCGGGTCACGGCACCCGTGATCACGAGCACGTCGGCGTGACGCGGCGACGCGACCAGACGGATGCCGTAGCGTTCGACGTCGTAGACCGGGCCGAACGCGCTCTGCACCTCCATCGCGCAGTCGTTGCAGCTGCCGGCGTTGATGAAGCGCACCTGCACGCTGCCGCCGAAGACCTCGGCGCCGGGGAACAGGGCCGGGGCCGGTGGGGCCGCTTCGGCGATGCGGCCACTGGTTCGGATAAGGTTCAGGAGTCGTTTCACGCTCAACTCAGGCTCCGTGTGGCACGATACATCATTACTTCTTTATATACCTATATGATGAATTTATCAAATAGATTGGGGTTATTCTTCGGGCCAGGGCGCGCTGAGGGAGTCCACGGCTTCCTGGGTGTACTCGATCACCGCCGTGAGGAGCTGCTCCATCGAGGTGGACCGCAGCAGTTCGATCTGGTCCAGCGGGCCCAGCGGGGCGATGCCGGCGATCTGCCAGGCGGCCGCCGTCGGATCCCGGGACAGCTCCACCGTCGAGGGCCAGAGCTGGTCGGCGAATTCGCTTGCGAGGGCCAGGGCGCGTCGCACGGCCTGCTCGGCCCGGTCCCGCAGTGGCAGCAGGTCGTCGTCCCAGTCCAGCTCGGCAAGGTCGCGCACCGCGGCCTGGGGGTGCGGGTCTTCGGTCAGCCAGTCGATGACCTCGACCCGGCGTTCGCCCTGGGCGGTCACCCCGACGAATCCCTCGGAGGCCTCAAGTTCGGTGATCTGGGCCACGGTCCCGTAGTGGAACCGCCGCTCGCCGCCGCCGACCTCCTGGCCGCGTTCGATCAGCACCACGCCGAACTCGGCCGGCTCCTCTTTGAGGATGCGCGACAGCATGACCAGGTAGCGGTCCTCGAACACCCGCAGCTGCAGCGGCATATAGGGGAACAGCACCGACCCGAGCGGGAACATCGGCAGGGACGTCACCGGCAGCGCGGTCATGGGCGGGTACGCTCCAGCAGCGGGGTGATCCGGTAGGGGATCAGCTCGCCCATGGCCAGGGACGTCTCGGTGCGATCGACACCCTCGCAGGCGAGGATGGTGCCGTCGATGCGGAACAGGTCGTCGGCATCCGCGCACACCACGCGCACCAGGATGTCGGTCGCCCCGCTCATGCCGTGCGCCTGCACGATTTGCGGAATGCGGGCGAGCTCGGCCACGATCTGGGCGAGGCGTTTCTGCTGCACGTGCACCTCGATGAAGGCCGTCAGCGGATAGCCCAGCGCGACCGGGTTGATGCGGCGGTCGAAGGAGAGGAACGCGTTCGACTCCTCAAGCCTGGCCATGCGCGCCTGCACCGTGTTGCGGGAGAGGCGCAGCTGCTGGGCGAGCGCCACGAACGTGCTGCGCGGTTCGGCGCATAGAGCGCGGAGCAACTGTAAGTCGACTTTGTCCAGACTGTGCATACTGCTCGAAGGTAGCAGGCAGGGTGCCCCATGAATAGGGCAAATTGCTCAAAATTCATTGTCATGGTTGTGCTCCGTGTCGCGGAATCGTACGCTCTCAACAACTTCGGCAACGACGCTGGGAGCGCATCTGATGCACACTGTCCACACCGGGGAGACCCCCGACATTCTTCTGCAGCTGCTGAGCCCCGAGGGGATGCGGCTGGCCGACGCCGATCTGGATCCCTGGGTCGCGGAGGTGACCGGGGCCGACCTCGCGGCGCTTTACCAGGACATGGTGGTGGTGCGCCGCATCGACGCCGAGGCCACGGCGCTGCAGCGTCAGGGAGAGCTGGGGCTCTGGCCGCCGTTGCTCGGCCAGGAGGCCGCGCAGATCGGCTCGGGCCGCGCGCTCCGCGCCGACGACTTCGTCTTCTCCAGCTACCGTGAGAACGCCGTCGCCTGGTGCCGGGGCATAGCGCCCACCGACATCCTCCGGGTGTGGCGCGGCACCGCGCAATCCGGCTGGGACCCGCTGGTGTACCGAATGGCGACGCCCAGCATCATCATCGGGGCGCAGACCCTGCACGCCACGGGCTGGGCGATGGGAGCCGTGTTCGACGGCGCGGACTCGGTGGCCGTGGCCTACTTCGGCGACGGCGCGACCAGCGAGGGCGACGTCAGCGAGGCGCTCGTGTTCGCGGCGAGCTTTCAGGCGCCGGTGGTCTTCTTCTGCCAGAACAACCACTGGGCCATCTCCGAGCCGGTCGGACTGCAGACCCGCTTCGGCATCGCCGGCCGGGCCCCCGGGTTCGGCATTCCCAGCCTCCGAATCGACGGCAACGACGTCCTGGCCGTGATGGCCGCGACCCGGCTGGCCCTGAACCGGGCCCGCACCGGGGGAGGCCCCACCTTCATCGAAGCCGTCACCTACCGGATGGGCCCGCACACGACCGCGGATGACCCCACTCGCTACCGGCCGGCGGCCGAACTCGAGGAGTGGGCGAAGAAAGACCCGATCCTGCGACTGCGACGGCTGCTCGACTCTCTCGGCCTGTTCACCCCTGAGCTGGAGTCTGAGACCCAGGCTCTGGCCGACGCCACGGCCGCCGAGCTGCGCGCCGGCTGCATCGGCCTGCCTGACCCGGAGCCGTTGACCGTGCTCGCCAACGTCTACGCCACCCCGCACGCCGGGGTCGACCGCCAGCGTGCGGAGTACGCGGCCTACCTGGCGAGCTTCGAGCCGACCGGAGGGAAGGTCTGATGTCAATCGAAACCATCCGGAGTGCTCCGGCTACACGCGCGAACGGCTCGACGCCGGTGCCTGCGACGCCGGTGCCTGTGACGCCGGTGTCGCCGATCGAGGCGGCGCTGACGGACACGAAGACCCTGACCCTGGCCAAGGCGATCAACGCCGGGCTGCGCCAGTCCATGCTCGACGACCCGAAGGTGGTGCTCCTCGGCGAGGATATCGGCGCCCTCGGCGGCGTGTTCCGGGTGACCATCGACCTGCTCGCCGAGTTCGGGCCGAACCGGGTCGTCGACACCCCACTGGCCGAGTCCGCCATCATCGGCACCGCGGTGGGGCTGGCGTACCGCGGCTACCGCCCGGTCTGCGAGATCCAGTTCGACGGCTTTATCTTCCCCGGATTCGACCAGATCGTCAGCCAGGTGGCCCGGTTCCACTACCGCACCCAGGGGGCCCTGCGCATGCCCATTACCATTCGGGTGCCGTTCGGCGGCGGCATCGGCGCCGCCGAGCACCACTCCGAATCGCCCGAGGCCTACTTCACGCACACCTCGGGCCTGCGCGTGATCGCGGTCTCGAACCCGCAGGACGCCTACAGCCTGATCCGCCAGGCGATCGCCTCCGACGACCCGGTCCTCTTCTTCGAGCCCAAACGCCGCTACCACGTTGCCGGCCCGGTGACCCCGCAACTCGGCGAGCCCTTCGAGAGTGCCCGGGTCGTGGCCGCCGGCACCGACGTCACGCTGATTGCCTACGGAGCGCTGGTGACCACGGCGACGGATGCCGCGCTCGCCGCCGCCGACGAGGGCATCTCGGTCGAAGTCATCGACCTGCGCTCGCTCTCGCCCATCGACTACGCCGCCGTCGAGGCATCCGTTCGCAAAACCGGCCGGCTCGTCGTCACTCACGAGGCCGCCCGCTCGGGCGGGCTGGGTGGCGAGATCATCGCCGAGGTCACCGAGCGCTGCTTCGACTACCTCGAGGCCGCACCGGTGCGGGTCACCGGCTTCGACATCCCGTACCCGGCGGCGAAGTTGGAGAGCCACCACCTGCCCGACCTCGACCGCATGCTCGATGGGGTCGACCGAGTGCTGGGACGACGACGATGATCAAGGTTTTCAGGTTGCCCGACCTCGGCGAGGGGTTGACCGAATCGGAGATCGTTGCCTGGCGGGTCGCGCCCGGCGACACGGTGACGCTCAACCAGCTCATCGCCGAGGTCGAGACGGCCAAGGCCGTCGTCGAGTTGCCGTCGCCCTTCGCGGGTGTGGTCGCCGAACTCCACCAGCAGCCCGGCACCACCGTGCACGTGGGTGACCCGATCGTCTCCTTCGAGGTCGCCGGCGCCGAGCCTCCCTCAGTTCCTTCGGCCGCTTCTCCCGCCGATGCGGCTTCTGCGCCTCCTGCTGGTCCTACGGCTCCTGCTGGCGAGCCCGAACGGCTGGCCGTGCTCGTGGGGTACGGCGCAGCGGTCGAGCGTGGCGGGCGGCCGCAGCGACGGGCCCGCGCGGGGGCGACGGATACGCCGGGCCGGGCCGGGGTCTCTACTCCGGCAGCGAGGTCGACGTCGGCGCCTGCCTCGACGTCGGCGCCTGCCTCGACGTCGGCGCCGGCCTCAACGTCGGCCGCGTCACCCGCGGCTCGGGAGGTGCCGGCTACCGGGGAGCGCCCGCGGTCCACGCCGCCGGTGCGCGCGCTGGCTCGCACACTGGGCGTCGACCTGACCCAGGTGACCGGGACCGGTCCGACGGGCTTCATCATCCGGGAGGACGTGGCGGCGTACGCCGCCCCCGCAGCCCTCGGCGTCTGCCACACACCGAACGAACCGGGACTCGAGCTCGGGCGCGCCGAACCGGATGACCGGCCCCCGGCATCCGTGCCCCGTGCCCGAGAAACCCGCAGCCCGATCCGGAGTGTGCGCAAGCAGACCGCCGCCGCCATGGTGCAGAGCGCCTTCACCGCGCCGCACGCCACGGAGTTCCTGACCGTGGATGTGACGCCGACGATCGAGCTGATCGACGCGCTGAAACGCGACCGGGGGTTCGCCGACGCGCGCATCGGCGTCCTTGCCGTGGTCGCGAAGGCGCTCTGCCTCGCCGTCGCCCGCACGCCCGAGGTCAACACCCGCTGGGACGAGGCGGCCGGCGAGATCGTGCAGTTCCATTACGTGAACCTCGGCATCGCCGCCGCCACGCCGCGCGGGCTGATCGTGCCCAACATCCCGGATGCCGACCGGCTGGCTCTCGCCGACCTCGCCGCGGCGCTCGCCGCGCTGACCAGCGCCGGCCGGGCGGGAGCGACCAACCCGGCCGCCCTGCACGGCGGCACGATCTCGATAACCAACATCGGCTCGTTCGGCATCGATGCGGGCACGCCGATCCTGCCTCCGGGGGAGGCCGTGATCCTCGCGCTGGGAGCGATTGCGCCGCGGCCGTGGGAGTATCGCGGCGAGGTCGCGCTGCGGCAGGTGGTCACTCTCAGCGTCGCCTTCGACCACCGTCTCGTCGACGGAGAGCAGGCGGCCCGGTTCCTGACCGACGTCGCCGGCATCCTCGCCAACCCCGCGCGCGCCCTCGCCCTCCTCTAGGAGTCAGTGGTCAGCCCCTAACGAATTCGACGGAGATTTTGCTCCCACAGCCCGAAATGCGGGTAAAGACGGGCATTTTTCCAAGAATCTCCGTCGAATTGGTTCGCAGCCTGCGGGAGCCGGCCGGCAACGGATGCCCCCGAGCGCGCCTTGACGGGGCTCGGACCGCGCAGCAGAGTGGGGGGATGAAATCACCGGGCACCCTCCTCACCCCTCTCGACACCGAGTCCGTGCTCGCCGGCGGAGCCTTCGTCCACCTCGACGGCGCCCTGCACGGCTCGTTCACGACCCGGGACTTCGCCTCGGCTGTGCGCCTGGTCGACCAGGTTGCCGAGGCGGCGGATGCGATGAATCACCACCCCGACGTGCGGCTCGGCTACGGCCAAGTCGGCTTCCGCCTTTCGTCCCACGACGCCGGCGGCGTGACCGACCGCGACCTGCGGCTTGCGCTGCGCATCCAGGAACTCGCGGATGCGCAGGGCGCCGACCGTGCGCCGGTGCGGCCGGCCCGCTACGACGTGGCGATCGACTGCACCGACGCCGAAGCGATCCGGCCGTTCTGGCGGGTGGGTCTCGGCTACGTGGAGGTCGACAGCGAGGGCGAGATCGAACTCGTCGATCCACACGGCCAGGGCCCGCGGGTCTGGTTCCAGACGATGGATATTGCTCGCACCGAGCGCAACCGCATCCACCTCGACGTGTATCTGCCCACGATCGACGCCGAGTCCCGGGTGCAGGACGTCATCGCCGCCGGCGGTGATCTCCTCACCGACGAGCACGCCCCCGACTGGTGGGTCCTGGCCGACCCTGAGGGCAACGAGCTCTGCGTCTGCACCACCGTTTCCTGAGCTGGCGACTGAGCCGTCTCCTGAGCCGGCGAATATACTCGTCTGATGGCTCGTCGACCGGTCGTGGACTGAGCCGCTAAGCCCCGGCTACCGCCGAGATCGACACTTCCGGTCGAGGTCGACAGACACACCGGTTGATCTTGACCAGAACGGTCGACGTCGACGGATGCCCGGCTCACGCCGGCGCGAGCCCCCGCCCGCGAGGCTTAGGCGGGCGCGAGCCCCCCGGCCCCGAGCGCCGCGAGCGCCATCTCCTCGAGCAGCGGGCGCACCTTGCCGCTCGGCGACGCCGGCAGCGTGTGCGGGGTCGAGTTCAGTAGTCCGAACGTCGCCTGGGCACGGATGCGCAGCAGCTGCGCATCAACCTCGGGGTGCACTTGCCCGAGCACGCTCACCCACAGCTCCACGTAGGTGCGCTGCAGGGCGCGCACCTGGTGCCGGTCCGGGGCGGCGAGGCTGTCCAGGTCCCGGTCCTGCACGCGGATGACGTTCGGATGCGAGAGGGCGAAGTCCGTGTGGAAGCGCACCAGCGCGTGGAGTGCGCCCGCGGCATCCGGAGCGCCCGCGACCACGGCCTGCCCGCTCGCCACCAGCGTCTCGCTGACCTCCACCAGCAGCGCGGCCAGCACGGCCGGCTTGCCGCTGAAGTGCCGGTAGACGGCCGGTCCGCTCACGCCGACGGCCGCGCCGAGGTCCTCGATCGACACCCCGTTGTAGCCCGACCGGGCGAACAGCGTGGCGGCGGCCCCGAGCAGTGCCTGCCGCCGGTCGGCCTTGGCCTGGCTCCGAGCCGTCGGCGAGGACGGGAGGATTCCCATTCGGTGCTCCGTTCACGCGGAAACTCTGGACAACTCAGTTATGAACCGCTAACCTGACTTTCGGTTAGTGCACGCTAACTGTACCGGCTGAACACTCAAGCGGGAAAGCGGGAAGTCGTCGATGGAGACACTCGCGAGTCTGATCGACTCGACCAGTCCGGCCTTCGACGCGAACGCCACCGCCCACCGCGAGCTCGTCGCCGACCTGCGCCGCCGCCTCGCCGTCGTCGCCCTCGGCGGTCCCGAGGCCTCCCGCCAGCGCCACCTCGCCCGTGGCAAACTGCTGCCGCGCGAACGCATCGACCGGCTGCTGGATGCCGGCAGCCCCTTCCTCGAGATCGCGCCCCTGGCCGCCACCGGACTCTACGGCGACGACAGCCCCGGTGCCGGCCTGATCGCCGGGATCGGGCTGATCCACGGCCGCCACGTGCTCGTCATCTCCAACGACGCCACCGTCAAGGGCGGAACCTACTACCCGATGACGGTCAAGAAGCACCTCCGGGCGCAGGAGATCGCATTCGAGAACCGGCTCCCGTGCGTCTACCTGGTCGATTCGGGCGGGGCCTTTCTGCCGCTGCAGGACGAGGTCTTCCCCGACCGTGACCACTTCGGCCGCATCTTCTACAACCAGGCCCGGATGTCGGCGGCCAAGATCCCGCAGATCGCCGCCGTGCTGGGATCCTGCACCGCGGGCGGCGCCTACGTGCCGGCGATGAGCGACGAAACCGTGATCGTGCGGAACCAGGGAACAATTTTCCTCGGCGGCCCGCCGCTGGTGAAGGCCGCGATCGGCGAAATCGTCACGGCCGAGGAGCTCGGCGGCGGTGACCTGCATGCCCGCACCTCCGGGGTGACCGACCACCTCGCCGAGGACGACGAGCACGCACTCCAGATCGTGCGCGACATCGTGCGTTACCTGCCCGCGCCTCCGCCGCCGGCCTGGCCGCGGCTGCCGGCCGTCGACCCCGTAGCCGACCCGGCCGAGCTCTACGGCGCGGTGCCGACCGACCCGCAGGGCCGCTACGACGTGCACGAGGTGATCATGCGTCTGGTTGACGGCAGCGAGTTCCATGAGTTCAAGAAGGAGTACGGTACGACCCTGGTCACCGGCTTCGCGCATCTGCATGGCCATCCTGTCGGCATCATCGCCAACAACGGTGTGCTGTTCTCCGAATCCGCCCTCAAAGGGGCACACTTCATCGAGCTGTGCGATCAGCGCGGCATCCCGCTGCTGTTCCTGCAGAACATCTCCGGTTTCATGGTCGGCCGCGACTATGAGGCCGGCGGCATCGCCAAGAACGGCGCGAAAATGGTCACCGCCGTCGCCACCGCGCGCGTGCCCAAGCTCACGGTCGTGATCGGCGGGTCGTTCGGCGCCGGCAACTATTCCATGTGCGGCCGCGCCTACTCGCCCCGCTTCCTCTGGATGTGGCCGAACAGCCGCATCTCCGTGATGGGCGGCCCGCAGGCCGCATCCGTTCTCGTCACCGTCAAACGCGAGCAGCGGGAGAAGGCCGGCCTGCCCTGGTCGACGGATGCCGCGGAGGAGGTCACCGCGCCCGTCACCGCCCAATACGAGCGGCAGGGCAGCCCCTACTATTCGACCGCCCGGCTCTGGGACGACGGGGTGATCGACCCGGCCGACACCCGCACCGTGCTGGGCCTGGCCCTCGACGTCGTTTCCGGGCCACCCCTGCCTGAGACCGCTTTCGGCCTCTTCCGGATGTGAGGCGCACCATGACACCGAACGCACCGACACCGAACGCACCGAAACCGAACGCACTGACACCGCGCTTGACACTCTTCGAGACCGTGCTGGTCGCCAACCGCGGCGAGATCGCCTGCCGCATCATCCGCACCCTGCGCACGATGGGCATCCGTTCGGTGGCCGTCTACAGCGACGCCGACCGTGATGCGCTGCACGTGAGCCTCGCGGACGCCGCGGTGCGCCTCGGCCCGGCCGCGCCCCAGGCGAGCTACCTGAACATCGACGCGATCCTGGCGGCCGCGGCGGCCACCGACGCCGACGCCGTGCATCCCGGCTACGGATTCCTCAGTGAGAACGAGGCCTTCGCCCGCGCCTGCGCCTCCGCCGGCCTCGTCTTCGTCGGACCGGGTCTGAACGCCCTTGCCGTGATGGGCGACAAGATCCGCGGCAAGAACCATGTCGCCGATAGCGGTGTGCCCGTCATTCCCGGGTTCTCCCGGCCCGGCCAGACCGACGACCAGCTCATCGCCGCCGCCGTGGAGGTGGGCTACCCGCTCCTGATCAAACCGTCCGCGGGCGGCGGCGGCAAGGGGATGCTGCGGGTCGACGCCGCGGGCGAGCTCGCCGCGGCGCTCGTCACGGCGCGGCGCGTGGCGCAGGGCGCGTTCGGCGACGACACGCTGCTGCTCGAGCGCTTCATCGATCAGCCCCGGCACATCGAGGTGCAGGTGCTCGCCGACGCTTCGGGCGCCGTGATCCATCTCGGTGAGCGCGAGTGCTCCCTGCAGCGCCGCCACCAGAAGGTGATCGAGGAGGCTCCGTCGCCGTTGCTCGACCCGGCCACGCGTGCACGCATCGGCGAGGCAGCCTGCCAGGCCGCCCGGAGCGTCGGCTACACCGGCGCCGGCACGGTGGAGTTCCTGGTCTCCGATGCGGCCCCGGACCAGTTCTTCTTCATGGAGATGAACACCCGGCTGCAGGTGGAGCACCCGGTGACCGAGCTGGTCACCGGCCTCGATCTGGTCGAGTGGCAGCTGCGCATCGCCGCGGGGGAACCGCTGCCGCTGACCCAGGCGGAGGTGGTGCTCACCGGGCACGCGATCGAGGCGCGCCTCTACGCCGAGAACCCGGCGCGCGGTTTTCTTCCCAGCCAGGGCACCGTGCGCAGCCTGTCCGAACCGGTCGGCGAGGGCATCCGGGTCGACAGCTCGCTGCGTCCGGGCCTGCCGATCTCGGGGGTCTACGACCCGATGCTCGCCAAGGTGATCGCCTGGGGTGCTGACCGCGCCGAGGCCCTCGCCCGCCTCGACCGGGCACTCGCCGACACCGTGGTGCTCGGGGTGCACACCAACGTGGAGTTTCTCCGGTTGCTGCTGCACAACCCCGACGTGCGTGCCGGCCGCCTCGATACCGGCCTGATCGAGCGCAGCCTGCCCGGTCTCGGACTCCGGGGGATGCCCGGGCAACCGCTGCCCGACCACCTGCCGGCCGCCGCGGCCCTGTTCCTGCACGCGCGCGCCACCGCCGCGGCCCGCACTGCCGCCGCGGGCGCCGACGCCGCGGGCACCGGCACGACGAGC